>JBEBJW010000032.1:0-15180 GCA_040079715.1 Myxococcota bacterium
GCGGGGTCGTGGTCGGGGTCGTGGGGATGGGCGTGGGGCGCGCTGGCAGTGCTCGGGCGCCGGCGGTGCTGATCCTGGTCGGATCGGCGGTCGCGGCCCCGATCGACACCGTCCGCCTGCTGTCCGGGGCCGATCCGTTGGACGGCGCGCCGATCGTCAGCCGGCACATCGACCACCCGGACCACGACCGGGCGCGGGCGTGGATCGTCGACCAGCTCGCAGCGCTCGACGGGTTCGAGGTCACCTTCACCCCGTTCGACGCCGACCGCGACCTCGCGAACGTCGTCGCCCGCCGGGCCGGCACCGACGACGCGCTGCCCGAGCTCGTGGTCGGCGCGCACTACGACACGACCGGCGCGTTCACCGACGGGTGGGTTCCGGCGACCGACCCGGCCCCCGGCGCCGACGACGACGCGTCCGGTTGCGCCGCGGTCCTCGCGCTGGCCGAGCGGCTGAACGCAGGCTCGTTCCGACACCCGGTGCGCCTCGTGTGGTTCGACGCCGAGGAGGAGGGCTTGCTCGGCAGCGTCGCGCTCGCGCAGCAGCTCGCCGACGAGGGGGTGGTGATCGACGCGATGATCCAGCTCGATCCGGTCGGGTACTCGCCGGGCGGGTTCGACGGCGGCGCGCCCCTGCTGTGGATCACCTACGACGACCGGTGGCCCGAGCTCGCCGACGGGCTCGCCGCGCGCGCCGACGGGACGGGCCTCGACGGGACGGCGATCGATCGGGCCCTGATCGGCGGCGACACCCGGTCCGACCACGCGCCGTTCTGGGACCACGGGTTCCCGGCGGTCCACCTCGCCTCGTTCCCGCAGCCCCCGACCTACCACACCGTCGACGACACGATCGCGAACGTGGATCCCGCGTTCCTGGACGCGGTGACCGCGGTGCTGATCGACGAGGTCGTGGCCCGCGCGGTCCCGGTCGACGCGGTCGACGACCCGCCGCCGGGCTGCGGCTGCAGCGGCGCGGGCGGCGCCGGAGGTCCCGAGGCCGCCGGTTGGGTCCTGTGCGCGATCGCGGCCAGGACGGTGCGCCGCCGGTTATCCAGACGGTTCGACCCGAGGTGACCTGGTGCTCGTCGCGACCCACGACGGTCCGTTCCACGCCGACGACGTGATGGCGTTCGCGCTGATCCGCACGTTCTGGGATCCCGCCGCGGACGTGGTCCGGACCCGCGATCCGTCGGTGATCGCCGCCGCGGACGCCGCGATCGACGTCGGCGGGGTGTTCGATCCCGCCGCGCTCCGGTTCGATCACCACCAGGCGACGTACCAGGGGCCCCGATCGTCAGCCGGGATGGTGCTCGACTGGCTGGCGGACGCGCGCCGGATCGACCCCGAGCTCGTCACGACCCTCCGGACCGGGACGATGGACTTCCTCGACGCGGTCGACACCGGTCGGACCGCGCCCGAGCCGACGGTGCCGAGCTTCCCGCGGATCGTCGAGGCGCTGAACCACCCCGCCCGCGATCACCACGCGTTCGACGCCGCGTATCGCCAGGCTTCGGCGTTCGCCGAGACCTGGCTCCGCGGGTTGCTGGCCGAGCACGCGAAGATCGTCGAGGCCCGCGCGGTGGTCCGGGGGGCGATGGACGACGCGGTGGCGCGGCGCAGCGCGGTGATCGAGCTCGTGGAGTACCTGCCGTGGAAGTCGGTGTACTTCGACCACGGCGGCGAGGCCCACCCGACCGCGTTCGTGCTCCACCCCGGCACCGACGGGAGCTGGCGGGTGGTGGCGATCCCGCCGAAGCTCGGGGACTTCGGGCAGAAACAGCCGCTCCCCGAGGCGTGGGCCGGCCTGTCCGACGACGCGCTCGAGGCGGTCACCGGGGTGCCCGGCTCGGTGTTCTGCCACAAGAACCGGTTCATCGCGGTGTTCCGGTCGCGGGACGGCGCGCTCGCCGCCCTCGCCTCGCACGGGATCCGGTAGGCCGGACCTCTCCGCGGGTCGTCAGGCGGTCTTCTTCGCGAAGTGCTTCTGGTGCCAGTCGATGTACTCGTCGAGGGTGCCGGCGTACTGCATCAGGTCGGCCTCGTCCGGGTAGGTCCAGATCCGGTTCGCGGCGCTCGCCAGGTCGCGATCGTGGGTCACGTAGAACACCGTGCCCTCGTACGCCTCGATCGCCTCCTTCAACGCCGAGCACGACTCGAGGTCCATGTGGTCGGTGGGCTCGTCGAGGATCAGCACGTTGTGCTCGAGCAGGATCAGCTTGCACATCACGAGCCGCGCGGCCTCGCCGCCGGACAGGGTGGCGGTCGGCTTCTCGCCGTCCTTGTTGCTGAACAGCATCCGGCCGAGGATCCCGCGCACGTGCTGCTCGCCGGCGATCGGCTTCTTCTCGAACAGCCACGAGTACACGGTCTTGCCGGGGGTGACCTCGCCCCGGTGATCGTGCATGAACACGCCGATGTCCGCGTTGTGACCCCACCGGACCTTGCCGGCCGTCTCGTTCGCGGGATCGAGCAGCGCCTTGAGCAGCGTGGTCTTCCCGACGCCGTTGCGCCCGAGGATCGCGACCTTGTCGCCCCGCTGGACCTCGGCGTGGAACTTCGCGAAGATCTGGTGGTCGCCGTACGCGTGCGACAGGTCGTCGACGTGCAGCACGTCCCGCCCGCTCTGCTGGGCCACCGGGAACCGGATGAACGGCCGCGCGATGTTCGACCGCTTGATCTCCTCGGGCCGGAGCCGCTCGATCTCCTTCGCCCGCGACCGGGTCTGCGACGACCGGGTGCCGGCGGCGAACCGCGACACGAACTCCTGGAGCTGGGAGATCTTCTTCTCGCGGGCCGCGTTCTCCTTCTCGACCCGGCCGCGGACCTGCGACTTCTGGCGGACCATGTCGTCGTAGTTGCCGGTGTAGACGATGATCGTCTCGTAGTCGATGTCGGCGATGTGATCGCACACCGCGTTCAGGAACCGGCGATCGTGGCTGATCAGCACGAGGGTGCCCTGGTACGCGACCAGGAACTCCTCGAGCCAGATGATCGCGTCCATGTCGAGGCCGTTGGTCGGCTCGTCCAGCAGCAGCGCGTCCGGATCGCCGAACAGCGCCTGCGCGAGGAGCACCCGGACCTTGGCCCCGGCCTGGATCTCGCCCATCCGCCGATCGTGGAGCTCCTGACCGATCCCGAGGCCGTCGAGGAGGATCGCGGCGTTGGCCTCGGCCTCGTACCCGTTCTCCTCCGCGACGACGCCCTCGAGCTCGCCGAGGCGGACGCCGTCGTCGTCGGACATCGCGTCGCCCTTCGCGTACAGCGCCTCTCGCTCGGCGAGGGCGTCCCACAGGCGGCCGTTGCCCATGATCACCGTGTCGATCACCCGGCGCTCGTCGAACGCGGCCTGGTCCTGCCGGAGCCACCCGACCCGCCGCGGGAGGTTGACCGCGCCCTTGTCGGTGTCCTCCAGCTTCAGGAGGATCTTCATGAACGTGGTCTTGCCGCACCCGTTCGGGCCGGTCAGCCCGTAGTTGTTCCCGGGCGTGAACGAGACGTTGACCTCGCGGAACAGCGTTCGGCCGCCGAACCCCTTCGTGACTTCGCTGACCGTGACCATGCCGGCTCCGGGGGGATGGAGCTCGGCGGGACCTCACCGGATCTGGGAGAGCGCGTTCCGGAGCGGGTTTCCCCGCCGATCAGGGGACGATCCCCTGCGCGCGTGCAGCCACCGAGCTGTGACAGCCCCGCTCGTAACGCGGGGTGCGGCCCGGATCGAGGGCGCCGCGCCTCAGGCCTCGTGGTCGCCCTGGCCGCCCTGGGCCTGCTGCTCGGCGATGTCCTTGCGGACCTGCGCCATGTCGAGCCCCTTGACCTGGGTGATCAGGTCCTCGAACGCCGGGGGCGGCAGCGCGCCCGCCTCGCGGTACAGCAGGATCCCGTCGCGGAACACCATCAGCGTGGGGATCGCCTGGATCTGGAGCTGCGCCGCCAGGTCTTGCTGGTCCTGGGTGTCGACCTTGCCGAACACGATGTCTTCGTGCTTGACCGACGCCTGCTCGAACACCGGCGCGAACTGGCGGCACGGGCCGCACCACGACGCCCAGAAGTCGAGGATCACGATGGAGTTGTCGCGGACGGTGGTCTCGAGGTTGTTCGCGTCGATCGTGCGGGTCGCCATGGGATCTCCGGCGGGGCCCGGCCCGAGCCCCTGTCCGGTGCGTATCCCGGGTCAGCCCTCGCCGCCGCGGCGGAGCCGGAACAGCCGCTTCTCCAGGTCCTGGCGGTGCAACAGCTCGACCACCTCGAGCGTCCGGTCGAGCGGGCGGAACAACAGCCGGTAGCTCCGGCCGATCTTCACCCGCCAGGTGCCGTCGAACCCGCGCAGGGGGCGGACCTCGCGGAACGCCGTGTCGTACCCCGCGCACAGCTCGCCGAGCCGCGCGAGCGCCATCCGGGCGGTGGCCTCCGGGACCTCGCGCAGCCGGTCGTGGAAGTCGTGCGGGAACACCGGCACCCGGAGGCGCGCCGCGACCGCCATGTCGATCCCGGGCTCGTCGTCGCCGTCCTCCACCTCGGCGGCGGCCTCGTCGCCCTCGTCTTCGTGCTCTCGCTCGAGCTCGGCGACCTGGGCCCGGGTGTCCTCGAGCTCGCGCCGGAGCGCGTTCCGCTCGCGGTGCCGGTCCTTGAGCTCGGACTTCAGCTTCTCGACCCGGTCTCGCAGCTCGCGCATCGCGCCGTCGTCGACGGGGCCTGCCGCCGGAACCGCCGCCACCGTCGCCACCGTCGCCGCCGGAGCCCGGACGACCTCGGCCTCGCGCCGCTCGAGCTCGGCCTTGACCGACTCGAGCGCGTCGCGGGTCGCCTTGAGCGCCGCCTCCCCGCCCTCGGCCTTCTGGCGCGCCTTCAGCAGCTCCCGGTCCACGTCCGGGGTCACCCCGTGGTCGATCGTGTACAGCACGTCGTCGATCGGGTCCCACGGCGGGGCGAGGAGCAGGTCGCGCGTCTCGACCAGGTTCGCGTACAGCCCGTCGGTGTGCGGATCGCGCGCCCGGAGCACCAGCTCGGACCGGGCGACGTGGATCCCGAG
Source organism: Myxococcota bacterium (assembly GCA_040079715.1). Taxonomy (GTDB): domain Bacteria; phylum Myxococcota_A; class UBA796; order UBA796; genus JACKER01. The sequence continues at coordinate 5,029 of JBEBJW010000032.1, forward strand.
CGCCGGGAGCCCGGACACCATCAGCGCGAACCCGAGGTCGACCCCTCGCTGATCGAGCTCGGTCCGCGCGGCGGCCTCGATCGTCGCGAGCCGGGCGGCCGGATCGTCGGTCAACGCGAGGCGCGCCTCGAGCAGCAGCCGCTCCGCCCCGGTCGTCACCCGCGCGAGCAGCCGACGGGTGAGGTCCGGCCGGCCGTCGCGGGCCGCGTACTCGGCGACCAGCCCGGCGACGCCGTCGACCAGCTCGTCCGACGTCGCGTCCGCGGTCCACACCTCGGCCATCTCGACCGCGCGATCGAGCTCGCCCCACTGCGCGAGGGCCTCCGCCAGCCGATCCCGCAGCTCCGGCCGGACCCGCGACGGATCCAGCCGGGCGAGCTCGTGGCCGCGCAGATCGAGGATCCGCTCCTCGGTCAGGTGCCGCTCGAGGTCCTTCTGGAGCTCGGCCAGCGTCAGGCCCTCCACGTCGGACGAGTCCGCGAGCCGCTCCCGATCGGCGCTCTCGTGGCAGTGCTTGTACTTCTTGCCCGAACCACACGGGCAGGCGTCGTTCCGGCCGACCTTGCCGACCGCGCGCCGGACCGGACCGGCCGACTTCGCCTCGCGCACCGGCCGCTCGGGCAGCGGCTGGAGCGGCCCCCCGACCAGCGCGTCGACCAGCCGGACCGTCGACGCCCGGGCGGACTCCTTCACGTCCGCCTGGGCCAGCGGCTCGATCAGCGCGGCGAGGTCCGGGTCGTCGATCAGCCCGTGGAGGGCCACCCGCGCGTCCGCCCCCTCGATCGGGGTCACTCGCCGGGCGCGGATCCGCGCCTCGGCGATCATCCCGTCCGGACGCGGTCGCTCGGCCCGGCGGGACCACAGCTCGGCGACGAGCAGGGCCTGCGGCTCGCGATCTTCGCCCAGGCCGTGACGGCGGACCGCGGCGACCAGCGCGTCGCCCACCGCTCCGGTCAGTCGCCCGGCGATCGCGGCCAGCAGCTCGGCGGTCGGGACCAGCGCCGCCCCGTCGATCAGCACCGCGGCGTCGACCGGGTGCCCGCGGTGGAGCATCGCCAGCGCCAGGTGGGTGAACGCGAGGTCCCGCCGACCGGCCACCGCGCTCGTCAACGCCGCGGTCGCGGCCGCGGGGTCGGTCAGCGACTCGGCCAGCGCTCGCACGTCGCGTCGGCAGGTGCCCGCCGCCGCCGCCGCCGCGATCAGCGGCCGCGGGTCGGCCACGGGCGTCGGTGACGGTGACGAGTCGGGCACGGGCGACGACGGCGACTCGACCGGGGTGTCCGCCGCAGCCGGAGCCGCCGCCTTCCGCTTCCGAGCGCCCATCACCGGATCCCGGGCGTCGCGGTCGTCCACGATTCGATCGACCACTGGTCGACCGCCCACACCTTTCGCCCGGTGCGGACGGACGGCACGCGCCTGGCCGACGCGTCCTCGTAGTTCCAGTCCTCGGACAGGCCGTCGACCCCCTTCTCCCCGTACACGTCGATCACTCCGTCTGGTCCGAGCAGCTGGTACGCGTCGTTGCCGTTGCCGCGGATCGCGTCGTCCACGAGATCCGGCGGGCCGCCGTACGCGTCGACGTAGTCCGGCCGCAGGTACGCCACGGTGTACGCGGTGCACTTCGGCAGGACCTCGTCCGGCAGGTTCACCACCGACGCGCCGCCGGTGGAGCCGTTGAAGTACACCTCGATCGTGTGATCGTCGAGGTGGACGGGGCCGTCGCCGGCGTTGAACAGCTCAACGAACTTCAGGTTCCCGAAGTCGAGCACCTCGGACAGCACGAGCTCGCCATCGGACCCACACGGGCCGCCGGTGTCGGTCGGGCCGGTCGCGGTGTCCGTGTCGGCGTCGGTGTCTGCGTCCGCGTCGCTGTCTGCGTCAGCGTCGGTGTCCGCGTCGGCGTCCGCGTGGTCCCCGCCGGGCCGATCGGGCGACGACGGCAGCCCCGCGTTGCTCGCGAGGTTGCACCCCGACCCCAGCCCGACCACGAACCACCGCACGGATCCCCACTCCCCCATGGATAGCCCGTGGACCGTTCGGGACCACCCCCCGATCCATCTCGGATCGGTCGACGCCGCCCGAGATGGTCCAACGTACACTTTTCGTTGGCACTCCGCTTGCGGAACCGGGGACCGGAGGTGTCGATGCGCGTCACGTTCTGGGGTGTCCGCGGCAGCGTCCCGGTCAGCGGCGGCGGGTTCGCCCGCACCGGCGGCAACACGACCTGCGTGTCGGTCGAGCACGAAGGTGCGCAGCTGATCCTCGACGGAGGCACCGGCCTGCAGGCGCTCGGCGCCGCGACCGAGGGTCCGCTCGACGCGTGGCTGCTGTTCACCCACCTGCACTGGGATCACATCCAGGGGGTGCCGTTCTTCCGGCCGGCGTTCGATCCGGACAGCCACCTGGTGCTGGTCGGCGCGCCCGGCCTCGCCCGCGGGCTCGATCAGCAGATGCGGCCGCCGTCGTTCCCGATCGGGTTCGACGCGCTGCGCGCCCGGACCGAGTTCCTCGAGGTCGCGGCGTCGGACGTGGTCGAGCTCGGGCCGTTCCGGGTCGAGGTCGCCGAGATGACCCACCCGAACGGCGTGCTGTGCTACCGGATCTCCGCCGGCGGCCGGTCGCTCGTGTTCGCGACCGACGTCGAGCACGGCGACGCCCTCGATCCGCGCCTCGTCGCCCTCGCCTCCGGGGTCGACCTGCTGATCCACGACGCGCAGTACACCGAGGCCGAGTATCGGCAGCGGCGCGGGTGGGGCCACTCCACCTGGGAGCAGGCGGTGGCGCTGGCCCGTCGCGCCGACGCCGAGCGGGTCGCGCTGTTCCACCACGACCCGACGCGATCCGACGCCCAGCTCGCGGTGATCGAGGCGGTGGCGGCCCAGCGCCACGTCACCGCCTTCGCCGCCCGCGAGGGAGGTGTGGTGGCGGTTTGACCGTCCGCGACGCCCAGCCCCGCCGGGCTTTGACGGACGCCCTCGCCGGGCTCTACGCTCGCCTGAACGGGGGCGCGGTGCGACGGGAGCGTGCGGCGGAGGCCGACCGGGGCAAGATGGTCGACGCGCTGCGGACCGCTCCGTCGCGGCCGGTCGACATCGAGGGCGTGCTGTCCGAGCTGGTCGACGTCCTGGCCCGGGCGTTCGACGCGGATCGGGCCACGGTGTACCTCGTGGACCGCGCCGCCCGGGAGCTGGTGAGCCGGGCGGCGCACCTGCCCGAGATCGCCGAGATCCGCCTCCGGATCGGCGAGGGGATCGCGGGGTCGGTCGCGGCCTCCGGCGAGTCGGTCCGGCTCGGCGACGACGTCCGCGACGATCGGTGGACCGAGCGGATCGACGCCGCCACCGGGTACCGGACCCGGAACATGCTGTGCGCGCCGATCCGCAGCACGACCCGCGACGCGAACCGCGCGGTGATCGGGGTGATGCAGGTGCTGAACCGCCGCGACGGCGAGTTCACCGATCGCGACCTGGTCGAGCTCGACCGGGTGGCCGACCACGTCGCCCGCCTGCTCGACGACACCAGTCTGCGCGGCCAGCTCCGGGCGGACGCCGACAAGCCGCTGTCGTTCCGGTTCAACTTCATCGTCGGCGAGTCGTCGTCGATGCGCGCGGTGTACGACCGGGTCGAGCGGGCCGCCGGCACCGACGCGACCGTGCTGATCCGCGGCGAGTCCGGCACCGGCAAGGAGCTGATCGCCCGCGCGATCCACTTCAACAGTGGGCGGCGGGAGGGGCCGCTGGTCAAGGTCGACTGCGCCGCGCTGCCGGACACCCTCGTCGAGAACGAGCTGTTCGGCCACGAGCGGGGCGCGTTCACCGGCGCCGACCGCGACGCCGAGGGCAAGGTCGCCGCCGCGAACAGGGGGACGCTGTTCCTCGACGAGCTCGGCGAGCTGCCGCTCAAGGCGCAGGCGAAGCTGCTCCGGCTGATCCAGGACCGGACCTACCTCCGGGTCGGCGGGGCCGAACCGCGCCAGGCCGACGTCCGGTTCGTCGGCGCGACCCACCGGGACCTCGAGCAGATGGTCGCCGACGGCGCGTTCCGCGAGGACCTGTACTGGCGCCTGCGGGTGGTCGAGGTGGTGGTGCCGCCGCTCCGGGTCCGCGGCCACGTCGACCTCGATCGGCTGGTGGACCACTTCCTGTACGAGTTCACCCGCCAGCACCGCCGCCGGGTCGCGCTCACCCCCGAGGCGCGGGCCGCGATCCACGCCCACCCGTGGCCCGGCAACGTCCGCGAGCTCGCCCACTGCATCGAGTCGGCGGTGGTCCTCGCGCCCGCCGACCGGATCGACGCCCGAGACCTGTCGCTCCGCGGTTCCCCGTCCGCCCTCGGCCCGAGCGGCCCCCCGGACGGCGCGTTCGTCCACCCGGTCGCGCCGCTGGCCGAGGTCGAGCTCGCGTACGTCCGGCACGTGGTCGCCGCGTGCGGCGGGAGCCGGAGCGCGGCGGCGCGGGTTCTGGGGATCGGGCGGAACACCCTCGCGCGGAAGCTGAAGGAGCCGGGTTAGAGTCGCGCGATGGGCTGGTGGATCGCGGCGCTCGCCGGGTGTGTCGACGACGCCGGAGGCCCCGCAGCCCCCGCCCCGAACGTGCTGCTGGTGGTCCTCGACGACGTGGGCGTCGACCGGTTCGCCCTGTGGAACCCGCTGGGGGGGCCGCTCGGCGCCGATCCGGCCGCGTACCCGGCCACCCCGGCCCTCGACGCGCTCGCCGCGCGCGGGGTGCGGTTCGACGCGGCGTACGCGATGCCCGAGTGCTCGCCGGCCCGCGCGACCCTGCTCACCGGCCGGTACCCGTGGCGGCACGGCGTGGGATCGGCCCTGACGTTCGACGATCCGGGCGGCCTGCCCGACGACGAGCTGCTCCTGCCGGAGCTGCTCGCCGACCACGCGCCGGAGGCATGGACCACCGGCTGGTTCGGCAAGTGGCACCTCGCGACGTTCGAGACCGGGCCGTGGGACGCGCCCGTGAGGCAGGGGTTCGACCACTACGCCGGTTCGCTCGGCAACCTGTACCTGCGGTACACCTCGGAGGCCGTCCCGCAGGACTACTTCCGGTGGGAGAAGGACACCGACGGCGAGCTCGCCTGGACCGACGCCTACGCCACCACCGACACGGTCGACGACGCGATCGCGGCGGTGACCGACTGGCCGTCGCCGTGGCTGGTCGGGGTCGGACTGAACGCGGCCCACGATCCGTTCCACAACCCGCCGGACGGGCTCACCTCCGGGGTGGCGCGGGGCGAGACCGGGCCGCTCCAGAAGTACCACGCGATGATCGAGAGCGCGGACCACGAGCTCGGGCGGCTCCTCGACCAGGTCGACGACGACACGGTGGTGATCGTGATCGGCGACAACGGGCCGCCGGCCGGGATGGTCGTCGGGGACGAGGACCCGCTCCTCGCGAAGGGCACGGTCGGCGAGCTCGGGCTGCGGGTGCCGCTGGTGATCGCCGGACCGGGCGCGGCGGAGGGCGCGGTGTACCCGGGCCTGGTCAGCATCGCCGACCTGTTCGCGACGGTGGCCGCGCTGGCGGACGCCGAGATCCCCGAGGCGCTCGGCGCCGAGCTCGACGCGGTCGACCTCGGCCCCGCCCTGCGCGACCCCACGGGCCCCGCGGTCCGCGACACGGTGTTCGCCGAGACGTTCTCCCCGTCCGGCCCGCCCCCGCACGCCGACGGCCACCAGCAGATGGTCCGCGATCTGCGGTTCAAGCTGATCCACACCACGACCGAGGGCGACCACCTGTACGACCTCGGCGATCGGCCCGCCGAAGGCGAGGATCTGCTCGCCTCCCCGCTCGCCCCCGAGGCGGCGGCGGCGTACGACCGGCTCACGGCCGCGCTGCCGGACGACGCGCGTTAAGGGCCGCCGATGGACGCCCTGACCCGGGATCTGTCGGTGCTGGCCGAGCCGGTGCGGATCCGGCTCCTCGCGGCGCTCGACCCGCAGGAGCTCGGGGTCGGCGAGCTGTGTCGGGTGGTCCAGCTCCCGCAGAGCACGGTCAGCCGGCACCTCAAGGCGCTCCAGGTCGCGGGGTGGATCCGCCGGCGGTCCGAGGGCACGAGCGGCCTGTTCCGGGTCGATCGGGAGGCGGTCGATCCGGTGGGGATCCGGCTGTGGGACGTGGTCCGCGACGCGTACCGCGCCACCCGCCAGGCCGAGGAGGACCAGCTCCGGCTCGAGGCGGTGCTCGCGTCGCGGAGCGAGGACGGGTCGTTCTTCGGCCGGCGCCCGGGCGAGTGGGACGCGCTGCGCCGCGAGCTGTTCGGCGACACGTTCCTGACCTCGGCGATCGCCGCCCTGCTCCCGCCGAGCTGGACCGTCGCCGACCTCGGCTGCGGCACGGGGCCTGCGCTGATCGAGCTCGCCGGGGCGGTCCGTCGGGTGGTCGGGATCGATCGCGAGCCCCGGATGGTCGAGCTCGCGCGCGCCCGGACCGCGGACCTGCCGAACGTCGAGATCCGGCTCGGGGGGCTCGAGGGCCTGCCGCTGGAAGACGGCGAGGTCGACGCGGCGATCTGCCTGCTGGTGCTCCACCACGTCGACGACCCGACCGACGCGTTCCGCGAGGCGAGCCGGGTGCTGGTCCCGGGCGGCTCGCTGGTGGTGGTCGACATGGTCGCGCACGACCGGGAAGACTGGCGGCACCTGATGGGCCACCGGCACCTCGGGTTCGGCCAGGACGCGCTGATCCGCTGGGCGTCGGCGGGTGGGCTCGCGCTCCGGTCGTTCCGGCTGTTGCCCCCCGGCCCGGAAGCCCAGGGTCCACCGCTGTTCCTCGCGGTGTTCGCCGCCGGGCCCACTCGACGACCGCGCCCCGACGGGCTACCGACCCCGTGACGGAGGGACGGAGTTGAAGGCCGAACCGATCTACGACCAGGTTGTCGATCTGCTGCGCCAGCTCGATCCGGAGGAGCGGAAGCGCGCGTTCGCCACGATCAAGCGCGAGCGCGAGGCCGAGCTGGCGGACAAGGTCCGCGAGCAGGAGACGCTGCCGAACTCGCACTGGAGCAAGGCGCACCTGCTCCGGCGGATCCCGAACCCGACCCGCGACGCGTACGAGCAGAAGATCTACATCCCGGAGCTCACGTTCGTCGGCACGGCGAACCAGCCGGACTTCGGCGAGGTCCTGCTGACGCTCTACCCGGGCGAGTTCACGATCGAGCTCAAGTCGCTCAAGCAGTACAAGGACGCGTACCGCGACACGATGGCGTCGTACGAGCGGCTGGCGAACGTGATGTTCGACGATCTCGCCACCGTGTACGGGCCGCTGCGCTTGCGCCTGATGATGCGGCTCCGCCCCCGCGGCGGGATCTCCAGCATGCTCACGATCGACTCCGACTGGAAGATCCGCGGCGGCCGCGAAGAGTTCAACGACTGGCGTGACAACACGGATCGATTCGGATTCGAGGTGCGCGGCTCGACCCAAGTTTGGTAGCGTGCCGGCATGGGCGCGCTCACCGTTCGGTTCTGGGGGGTCCGCGGGTCGACCCCGACCCCCGGAGACCGGTACCTCCGCTACGGCGGCAACACCTCGTGCCTCGAGGTCCGGTTCGGTGAGCAGCTCCTGATCCTCGACGCGGGCACCGGCTTGCGCGAGCTCGGACTGGCCCTCGGGGCCCAAAAGCTCGACGCCGACCTGCTCCTCACCCACACCCACCTCGACCACATCGGCGGGTTCCCGTTCTTCGGGCCGCTGTACGAGCCCGGCAACCGGTTCGTGGTGTGGGCCGGGCACCTCGCGCCCGAGCGGGCGATCGAGCGGGTGCTGCACGACTTCATGGCCGATCCGGTGTTCCCGGTCCCGCCGTCCCGGTTCGGGGCGTCGGTGACGTACCGCGACTTCCGCGCGGGCGACGTGCTGCGCCCGCGGCCGGGGATCGTGGTCCGGACCGGCCTGCTGCCCCACCCGAACCGGGCGACCGGGTACCGGATCGAGGCGGGCGGCCGCTCGATCTGCTACGTCACCGACACCGAGCACGAGCCCGGGGTCCGCAACGCGGCGGTGTGCGCGCTCGTGCAGGACGCCGACGTGATGATCTACGACTCGACGTTCACCGACGCCGAGTATCCGCGGTTCGTCGGCTGGGGGCACTCGACCTGGCAGGAGGGGGTCCGGATCGCCGACGCGGCGAACGTGAAGCAGCTGGTGGTGTTCCACCACGACCCGTCCCACGACGACGCGGTGATGGACGAGATCGCGGCCGAGGTCGAGCGCGCGCGTCCCGGCACCGTGGTCGCCCGCGAGGGGCTCGTGGTCTGACCGGTCGGTCGGTGCTACGTCACCGCGCGCCGTGCTCGCCGGGTCATCGCGGGCGGGCGCACCGAAGGGGGACCGGCGGATGAAGCTCGCGGTGGTGGGAGCGACCGGGCGGATCGGGTCGCAGGTGGTGCGGCTCGCGCTGGCCGACGGGCACACGGTGCGGGCGCTGACCCGGGCCGAGCCGCCGGACGAGGCGGAGCCAGGGCTCGAGTGGGTCGAGGGCGACGCGCTCGATCCGTCGTCGGTGGCCCGGCTGACCACCGGCACCGACGCGGTGATCGTGGCGCTCGGGCCGCGTCCGGACAGCCCGCCCGACCTGTGCGGCCGCGGCACCACCACGGCGATCGCCGCCTGTCGGGCGTTCCGGATCGGCACGCTCGTGGTGCTGACCGGGGCGATGATCGGCCACCCGCGGGAGCTGCTCGCGTGGCCGCTGCGGACGCTGTCGTGGACCTGGCGCACCACCCGGGCGGTCGAGGCCGCGGATCGGGCTCGCCAGGAAGAGCTGGTGACCGAGAGCGGGCTCGGCTGGACCCTCGTCCGGCCGCCCCGGATCGTGGACGGACCGCCGTCCGGCGCGGTCGAGGCCGGGTCCGAGCTGTTCGTCCAGGCTTCTGCCCACGCGACGGTCGGCGACGTGGCGCGGACGATGGTCGACGCCGCGGTGACCCGCCGGTGGGCCCAGTCCGGGGTGGTCGTGCTGTCCCCGTGACGGTTACGGACCTCGCACCGGAGGTGCCCGTGCTCGAGGCCATCGAACGCCGCGTCGGGTCGAGCGAGCCGCTGTCCACCGCCGACGCGCGCTGGCTGTGGGACCACGCCGACGACGCCACGCTGGCGCGCCTCGCCACCCGGGTCCGCGACCGGTTCCACCCGCCCGGCCGCGCCACCTACCTCGTGATGGCGATCGTCAACACCACCAACGTGTGCGTCGCCCGGTGCGACTACTGCGCGTTCTACCGCCTGCCGAAGCACCCCGAGGGGTACCTCCTCACCCTGGACCAGATCTGCGCCCGGATCGACGCCCTCCGCGCGTTCGGTGGCACGATGGTCGGGTTCAACGGCGGGTTCCACCCGAAGCTGCGGATCACGGACTACGCGGCGTTGTTCGCCGGGGTCCGCGCGCGGTACCCGGACCTCGAGTTCTACGAGATGACCGTGGCCGAGTTCATGTACTCGTGCAAGGTCAGCCGGCTCGACTACGCCGAAGGGGCCGCGATCCTGCGCGCCTCGGGCACCCGATGGGTCACCGGCGGCGGGGCGGAGATCCTCGCCGAGTCGTTCCGGCTCCGCCACAGCCCGCTGAAGTACACGGTGGCGGACTACCTCGACGCCCAGGCCGCGATCGTCGCCGCCGGGCTCGGGTCCACCGCCACGATGGTGATCGGGTTCGACGAGACGCTCGACGAGCGGTTCGAGCACCTCGAGCACCTCCGGGCGTTCCAGGACCGCGTCGGCGGCGCGCTGCCGAGCTTCCTGTGCTGGACCTACAAGCCGTACAACAACGACCTCGGCGGCACCGAGATCTCGGTCGGCGAATACCACCGGTGGCTCGCGATTTGCCGGCTGTACCTCCACAACTTCGAGCACATCCGAACGAGCGTGCTGACCCAGAACGAGCGGGCCCTCGACGGCCTGCGGTTCGGGGCGGACGACTTCGATCTCCCGACCGAGGACGAGGTCACCACCAAGGCCGGCGCCACGATCGACCACGACTTCGAGCGGATCCTCGACGCAGCGCGGCGCGTCGGGTACACGCCGGTCCGGCGCGGGCCGTTCCCGGTGTGGTCCCCGATCCCGCCCAACCCGGAGCTCAGCCCGTCGGAGACTGCGTAGCGTCGCGGATCGTGGCCGCGATCTCGTGGTCCGGCACCCGGGTGTAGTC
>JBEBJW010000033.1:0-15099 GCA_040079715.1 Myxococcota bacterium
GGCCCGGATCGCGCTCACCTGCCGCTCGAGCCACGGGAGCTGACCGCCGGCGTCCGCCACCGCCCGCTCGAGCAGCTCGAGGCCTTCGGGGCCGCGGTCCTGTTCGACCCGCAGCAGGCCGAGCTGAAACCGGGTGACCGACCGTTCGATCCGCCCGCCGCGCGCGTCGAGCTCGTCGAGGGCCTCGAGCAGCGCGTGCTCGGCCTCGACCCACCGCTCCTGCTCCTGGCGGACCGCCGCCAGCCGTCGGAGCGCGACCGCCTCGGCCCGGCGATCGCCGAGCTCCCGCAGGATCCCGAGCGACTCCTCGAGGGCGCCCTCGGCCTCCACGCCCCGGTCGAGTTCGAACAGCGCCCACCCGAGGATCGACAGGGCCTCCCCGTCGCGTGCCCGATCGCCCATCTGGCGCGCGATGCTGCGCGCGTGCTCGATCTTCGCGAGCGCCTCGTCCGCCCGGGCCATCCGGACCAGCGCGATCGCGAACCCGAGCAGGAGCGAGATGTTCATCCGGTGGTCGCCGACCTCGGACAGGATCGCGAGGGCCTCGGTGGCGTGCCGCTCTGCCCCCTTCGGGTCCCGCCGGCGCTCGAGCAGGAACGCGGCGAGGTTCGCGTACAGCACGCCCTCGGTCCACCGGTCGCCGACCCGTCGGAGGACCCGCAGCGCGCGATCGTACTCGGCCGCGGCCTCCTCGACGCAGTCCTGCTGGGTCAGGACCTCGGCGAAGATCGACCGGGCCCGGCCCTCCCCCGATCGATCGCCGAGCCGCGCGAACAGCTCGATGCTCTCGCGGAGCGCCCGGGCGGCCTCGTCGAGCCGCCCCGCGTCGCACAGCACGCGCCCGAGGCCCATCTGCGCCCGGGCGTGGACGTCGAGGTGCTGCTGGGTGGTGCGCGACGCCTCGGCGAAGTCGGACTCGGCCTCCGCGAGCCGACCGCGGGTGTACAGGTGGAACCCGCGATCGACCAGCAGCCGCCCGACCAGCCGGCGATCGATCGTCGGCTCGACCCGCCCGAGCTCGATCGCGACGCCGATCAGCTCCTCGAGCACCGCGAGCGGACCGCGCGCCTGGAGCACCGGGTACAGGCACAGCACCGCCCGCACGCGGTGATCCGCGGACGGGGCCGCCCGCGCCACCGCCACCAGGTTCGCTCGCTCGCGCGCGAGGTCCTCGATCCGGTCGACCGCCGAGGCGCCGTACAGCCGGGCGACGAGATCCTCGCCCTCCCGCAGGTAATACGTGGCGTGGAGGTGGCGGATCCGCTGCTCCTGTCCAGTCGACTTCAGCTTCGCAGCCGAATATTCACGAATCGACTCCAGCAGCCGGTACCGGAGGTCGCCGCCGGCGAGGTCGTCCACCGTGAGCAGCGACTTGTCGCGGAGCGACTGGACCAGATCCGCGGGCCACGGGCGGTCCGGGTCGTCCGGGTCGTCGAGCACCTCCTCGGCCGCCTCGAGCGAGAACCCGCCCTCGAACACCGACAGCGCCGCGAGCGCCAGCCGCTCGTGCGGCGACATCAGCTCCCAGCTCCAGTCGAGCGCCGCCTCCAGCGTGGCGTGGCGGCGCGGGCGATCGCTCCGCGGATCGCCGAGCAGCCGGAACCGGGACGCGAGCCGCTTCTGGAGCTGCGCCGGCGACAGCGTGCCGAGCCGGGACGCAGCGAGCTCGATCGCGAGCGGGATCCCGTCGAGCTGCACCACGACCTGCTCGAGCACGACCCGATCGGCCTCGGTCAGCTGCTGGCCCCGTCGGACCGCGGTGGCCCGCTCGAGCAACAGCTCGAGCCCGTCGCCCGGAGGGAGCGGCGACAGCTCGAGGATCCGCTCGCCGCGCACGTGGAGGCGCTCTCGGCTCGTGACGAGGAACACCACGTCCGGCGCGAGATCGAGCCACCGCCCGACCGTGTCGGTGGCGTGCTCGACCAGGTGCTCGAAGTTGTCGACCACCAGCAGCATCCGCCCGGAGGACGCCGAGCGCTCGGCGAGCGACCGACCGACCTGATCCGCGCCGGCCTCGCTGTCGGCCAGCAGCCCGACGGCGTTCACGACCACCGCGACGAGCCCGTCGAGCCCGGTGACCTCCGACAGATCGCACAGCCAGCCGCCGCCCGGGAACTGCGCCCCCACGTCGGCGGACGCGTCGACCGCGAACCTGCGCGCGAGGCGGGTCTTGCCGGTGCCCGCCGACCCGGTGACGGTGATCAGCCGGGCCCCGCCGGCCACCAGCTCCGCCAGCCGCCCGAGCTCGACCTGGCGTCCGACGAACGAGGTGCGATCCGCGGTGAGGTTGGTGGTGACCCTGGCGGGCGGCGCACCCGCGCCCGGCGACGGAGTCTGGACCGGGGCGACCGCGAGGTACGGCACGAACCGGTACCCCACCCCGTGCACCGACAGGATGTGCACCGGCTCGGACGGATCCGGCTCGATCTTCGACCGCAGCCGCTTCACCGCGAGATCGACCGCCCGGGTGGGGTTGGTGGCGCGGTAGTGCCACACGTCGACCAGCAGGTCCTCGCGGGACACGGGCTCGCCGGAGCGCTCGGCCAGGTACGCGAGCAGCTCCGTCTCGCGGGTGGTCAACGGCACCACGCCGGCCGGCGTGATCAGGCGCTGTCGACCGATGTCGACCTCGCCGGTCCGCAGCCTCAACGTTCCACCGATGGCTCCGGTGGTTCCCATTCGCGTTCGCACCCCGCCCGTCGGGATCGATTGTAGCGGGGGTTGCGGCGGGCGGGGGAAGTCCGACACAAACCGTCACCGTCCCGTTAGGAGTCGCGGTCGGGGGTCGGCGGGCACCGATGGCGAACGACGTGGTCCGGTTGGGCCGAGACGACGAGCGTGCGATCGGCGAGCTGCTGGCTCGGGACCCCGTGGTGAACCTGTTCCTGGTCGGGTTCCTCGCGGTGCATCCGGTCGATCGCTCGTGGTGGTACGCGGTCGGCGATCCCGAGGCGCCGCGGGCGGTGGCGCTGGTGCTGCCGGGGCGCCTGGTGGTCCCGTACGCGCCGGACCGGGCCGACGCCGTCCAGCTCGGGATCCACCTCGCGGAGCAACACACCCCGTCGATGATCGTCGGACCGCGGGAGGCGAGCGACGCGATCTGGAGCCGGTGGACGCGCGATCGCACCCCTCGCCGGCGGTACGAGCAGCGGCTGTACGTGCTGCGGACGGCGCCGAGCGGCGACGATCCCCCCGGGTTCCGGACCGCCGAACTGGCCGAGTGGGCGGTGATCGCGCGCAACGCGGCCCGGATGGAGATCGAGGACATCGGGGTCGATCCGACGCAAGACAACCCGAAGCTCCACGAGGTCGTGGTCCAGGAGCGGGTCCGCGCCGGCCGGACCTTCGTGATCGACGACGCGGGCACGCTCGTGTTCCAGGTGAACGCCGGCACGGTCCACCCGTCGGGCGCTCAGATCGGCGGCACCTGGGTCCTGCCGACCCACCGCGGCCGAGGCATCGCCCAGGCCGGGGTCGCCGCCACCTGCCGGCGGGTGCTCGCCGACCATCCGATGGTGACGCTCCACGTCAACGAGGCGAACCTGCCGGCGGTGCGGGTGTACGAGCGCGTCGGGTTCGACCGGGATGCTGCGTTCCGGCTGATCGTGCCGTAGTCCGAGCGGGTTCCGCAGTACCGGGCGAGCGGGTGCGATCCGATCGTGTATCCTATGGTCGAGCAAACCCCCGCTCAGGAGGACCGTCCATGGTACTCGCCAACGTCTCGTTGCTGTGGTTCGCGGGCTGCGCCGGCACGGAGCCAGCGGCGCCGGACGGTGCGCCAGCCGGAGCGCCAGAGGGCGCGGACGTGGCTGCAGGGCTGCGGAAGCCGAAGGACTGCGTCGGGGCCTCCGCCGGGACGCTGCTGTCGGTGAAGGGCGTCGGTCACTACAGCAAGAAGAAGCTCGAGGACTACTGGGACTCGTGGCTCGTGGGGCTGTCGGCGCTCGGGTACATCGACGACACGGTCGACCCCGGGATCGAGAACGGCGCAGACACGTACCTGGTCGAGTACTGCACCACCGACTTCGACGGGAGCGTGATCGTCGGCACGGGGATGCTCGGGATGCCGCGCACGATCTGGCAGAGCCCGACCGTGATGTACGCCCACGGCACCGCGGTGACCCGGACCGACACGCCGAGCAACCCGAACGTCGACGAGGTGTTCGACGGCCCGACCCCGATGGTGATCTTCGCGGGCCACGGCTACATCTACCTCGCGCCGGATCTGACCGGGTTCGGCGGGAGCGCGGCCGAGCGGCACCGGTACTTCCACGCCGAGACCTCCGCCGCCTCCGAGCTCGACATGCTCCACGCGGTCGAGAGCTGGCTGCCGTACTGCCTGTGGTCGGACGGGCGGCTGTTCAACATGGGCTTCTCGCAGGGCGGCCAGACGGCACTCGCGTTCGCCGAGGCCGCCGAGGCCGACGGGGTCGACATCGAGGGCACCGCGGTCGTCGGGACGGTGGCGGAGCCGGAGGCGTGGTTCGCCGGGCTGCTCGACGAGGTCGAGAACCCGTACCTGCAGCTGTACGCAGCGGATCTGGTGGTCAGCTACGACGACGTGTACGGCGACCTGTACGGCGGCGACCCGTCCGAGGCGTTCGCCGCCCCGTACGACGCGACGGTCGAGGGCCTGTTCGACATGAACCACGCGTTCTTCGAGGTCGTCGAGGGGCTGCCGGGCAGCTCCGCCGAGCTGTTCACCCCCGACTTCTACGCGGCGGCCCAGGATCCGGGCTCGACCCTGCGGACCCACCTCGCCGAGAACGCCGTCGACGACGTGTGCCTCGACGGACCGATCGCGATGTACCACTCGATCGGCGACGACGAGGTGCCGTTCCCCCTCGCCGAGTCCGCGCGCGACGCGCTCGCCGGGTGCAACGACGTGGAGCTGGTGGAGTGGCCGGAGCTCGACCACCTCAACACCTGGCACGAGGTCCTCCCCGTGGCGCGCGACTGGTTCGACGCCCTGTAGGCGGGCCGGGAGCGCAGATTCGATCCCCACTTCGCAACTTCGCCGGATGCGGCTATCCTGAACGGCGGGGGCCGTGATGGAGACCGCCGCGTCGGCGAAGCAACAGCTGCAGATCGGGCGGTACTCCGTCGAGGCGAAGCTCGCCGAAGGCGGGATGGCCTGCACCTGGCTGTGCCGCCTGCACGGCGCGAAGGGGTTCTCCCGGACGTACGTGGTCAAGACGCTGAAGCCGTCGTGTCGGATGCAGCCGTTCTTGACGATGTTCGTCGACGAGGCGCGGCTCGGAGCGCAGTTCGATCACCCGAACGTGTGCCGGGTGGTCGAGCTCGGCGACGCCAACGGGATGCCGTACCTCGTGCAGGAGTTCGTGGACGGGCCCACGCTCCAGCAGATCATCACCCGCCAGGGCGCGACCCGGGAGTTCGACGTCCTGTTCGGGTGCCAGGTGATCGCGAAGATCGCGGGCGCCCTCCACGCGATCCACAACCTGACCGACGACCAGGGGCGCCGGCTGAACGTGGTCCACCGGGACGTGTCGCCGTCGAACATCCTGGTGTCGCGCCAGGGCACGCCGAAGCTGATCGACTTCGGGGTCGCGCGGTTCGACGACCGCGAGACCCAGACCGAGATCGGCACGATCAAGGGCAAGCCGCGGTACATGGCGCCGGAGATCCTCCGCGGCGGTGAGCCCGTGCACCAGTCGGACCTGTGGTCGCTCGGGATCTGCTTGATCTCGGCCTGCGGCGGCAAGTCCCTGTCGCGCGACGGCGGGGTGTTCCAGTTCGGCGACCTCGAGCACCTGGCGCTCGACCCGGACCTGAAGTCGATCATCGCCGGCTGCCTCCGGCCCAACACCGCGGATCGGTGGCGCAACGGAGTCGAGCTCAAGGCGGCGCTCGAGGGGTGGCTCAAGTCCCGCGGCGGCACCCTCGACGAGCACGCGCTGTCGAGCCGGGTCAACGAGCTGTTCCCGCAGGGCCCGCTCGAGTGGCGGTCGGAGGAGCTCACGGTCGCGCTGGTCCGGTCGGAGCTGTCGTCCGGGCTGATGGTCCGCGCCTCGCCGCCGCCGCTGCGGTGGGTCGTGCCGGCGGTCGCGGGGGCCGCCGCGATCGGCCTCCTCGGGCTCGCGTTCGGGGTGGCCGCGATCGCCGCCATGTACGGGCTGAACCGCGGGACGGACTCCGAGGTCGTGTTCGAGCGGGGCGAGGCGGCGCTGGCCCGCGGGCGGGTCGAGGACGCGGCGAGCGCCCTGGCGGTGCTGTCGCAGCTCCCGCTCGACGAGGAGGAGCAGGCGCGGCTCGGCGCGCTCGAGGACCAGGTGCTGCACGCTCGGGTCCAGCGGGTCCGCAAGCAGGCCGAGGTCGATCCGACCGCAGCCCTCGACGCCGCCCGGGCGCTCGCGGCGACCCACCCGGAGGACGCCGAGGTGACCGGGCTGCTCGCAGAGCTGCTCCCCGCCGACCCCGGCACCGGCACCGGCACTGGCACCGGCACTGGCACCGGCACGGGCACCGACCCGAAGCCCGCGCCGGCCGCGCGCCCCGCGCCGAGCCCCCGCAACCCGGCGCCCCAGCCGACCGGGTCGGACGACCTGTTCGGGGAGCGGATCGGCCGGCCTCCCGCGCGTCCCTGACTTCCCGCTCGACCGCTCGGGGCTGGTCCCCCGATCAGAACGACTTCGACAGGTCGAACATCAGCGACCGGCCCGGCTGCGGCATCGCCCGGAGCGGGAACGTGTCGCCGAGGGGCTGCTCGTAGTCGGTGTCGAGCGCGTTGTACACGCCGACCGCGTACGCGACGTTCAGCGCCGGCACCTTGCCCGACGCCACCACGTCGACGATCGTGGCGAGGCCGGTCCGCGCGTCGTGCTGGGCGTCGTACAGGCGCGTGCCCTCGAGGTTCGCCCGCGCCGCGAGCCGGAGATCCGGGGCCGCGATCGGGAACACCACCTTGAACGCCGCGTGGTGGATCGGCGCGTTCTCGACGCCGAGCTCGTTCTCGTACCGCGCGTCGAGCCAGCTGTAGAACGCGCTCACCAGCACGCCGCCCTGGAACGCGCGCCGCAGCTCGGCGTCGGCGCCCATCGTCCGGATCGCCCCGTCGCTGTTCTCGTACACGATCAGCCCGGAGCCGTCGCCGAGGGGCTGGGTCTCGATCAGGTCCTGGGCCAGGCTCCCGTGCCCCGCGAGCAGCAGGGTCCACAGCGTGCCGAACCGGTGGGTGTACTCGGCCTCCCCCGACCACACCGTCTCGGGCGACAGGACCCGCCCGCCGAAGTCCGACGGGACCTGGATGTCCGGCGCCTCGAACGCGAGCTCGAACAGCGACGGCGCCCGGAACGCGCGGCCGGCGATCAGCTTGAGGACGTCGCGGTCGGTCGGCTGGGTCACGAGCGCCACGCGCGGCGACGGCGCGAACCCGAACGTCGACCAGTAGTCACCGCGCACGCCGAGCGACAGCGCGAGCAGCTTCGACGGCTTCAGGTCGAGGACCCCGAACGCCGACGCGTTGTAGATGCTCTCGAGGAGATCGAGGTACGGCTCGTCGGTGCCGTCGACGAGGGTGACGGTGCCCTCGTAGTCGAGCATCGGGGCGAGGGTCCCGGACGATCCGAGCTGGAGCCGGATCGCGTCCGACGGCTCGGTGATCAGCCGCAGCTCCGCGCCGGTCGACGCCGCGACCCCGCGCTCGAAGTACAGTTCCTCCCCGATCGGGAACGAGCCCTCGTAGATCGTGCCGTTCCCGAACACCCGGGTGAACAGGCCGGTCGCGTCGGACAGCTTGGGCTCGTACCGCAGCTCGACCATCGCGCGCTGGTCGGTCCAGTAGCTCTCGTCCGAGTCGCCGAAGTTCGTGGTGAACGCGCCGGTCGGCACGTACTGCTTGCGGCTCGTCACGAACCACTGGGCGGTCGTCGCCTCGCCGAACCACATCCGGCCGCTCGAGGTGTACGCCTCGAACCGCTCGACTCCGTCGACGTCGATCGGCGGGGTGGCGGCGCCGCGGGGATCGATCGTCTCGTCCCGCCCCTGGGACGCGGCCCCGGACAGCTCGGCCCGGATCCCGAACCCGTCGCCGGCGCCGTGGCTGACCCGGCCGGTCCCGAAGAACGCGCGATCGAACCCGCCGCCGCGGATCGTGACGCTGTTCGTCGGGTCGCGCGGGCGCCCGACCACGTTCAGCACCCCGGACACCGCACCTGCGCCGTACAGCACGGATCCCGGGCCGCGGACGACCTCGAGCCGCTCGACGGCGTCGGTGTCGACCATCCCGTCGTACAGCAGGTACGCCGAGGACCCGAAGTTGTCGTTGACGGTCGCGCCGTCGATCAGCATCAGCAACTTGTTGTTGTAGTCGTTCGTCTGGCCGAGCCCGCGGATCGTCGCCGTGCCGTACAGCGAGTCGTCGGTCATCGCGAACCCGCGCACCCCCCGCAACGCCTCGTACAACGTGGGGTATCGGAACGCCTCGATCTCGGCCCGGGTGATCACGGTCAGCGACGACGGCGCGAGGGACGCGGTCTCGGGCCGCCGGCTGACCGCGGTGACGTCGTCGGCGGGCACGAGCAGGAGGTCGGTCAGCTCGACCTGTTGGTCCGTCTCGACGGTCACCGTCCGCTCGACCGGGGTGAACCCGGGCGCAGACACCCGCACGACCCGCGACCCGACCGGCACCGGGCGCACCACCGCGGGGGTGAACCCGGCCGCGACGCCGTCGACCTCGACCAGGCTCCCGCGCTCGCTCGACTGGACCAGGACCGAGCCGGTGTTCGCCACCAGGGTCACCGTGGTCTCGGTCCGGCGATCGGCCTGGATGTCGAGCTGGAGCACCGTGTCGCGGAACCCGTCCTTGCGGACGTACAGGATCCGGCTCCCCGGCGGCAGCGGCGCCTCGCACGGGGTCACGCAGACCTTCGGACCGGTCGGCGCGCCGAGGAACACCTCCGCCCCGTCCGGCCCGGTGATCACCGCGGTCCCGGCGATCGGGGTCAGCGTGGCGGTCACCGGCACCGTCTGGCCGCGGCCCCCCGCCACGTCGAACACCACGACCTCCTGGTGGTCGACCTTGGTGAACACGAAGGTGTGCCCCTCGGCCATCGGCGCGACCGCGTACTTCAGCGGGGTCACCCCGATCACGCCGAAGTCCTTGCTGTCGATGTACACGTCCGCGCCGGGCGGGTCCGACGTGAGCTCGTACACCACGACCCGCGGGCGGACCGCCTCGAGCCCCTGCTCGACCTGGCGGACGGCCTCCGGATCGTCGAGGCTCTGCGCCGCCACGCCGTACCACCGGTACGACTCGGCAAACCGCTCGGTCTTCGCGTAGCACCGAGCGATGTTGAACGCGACCGCCGGGTTCGGCGCCAGGCGGTTCGACGACAGGAACCGCGACAGCGCGAGGTCGTACTGGCCGGCGGTGTACGCGTCGAGGCCGAGCCGGAACTCGATCTCTGCCTCCTCGGCGTCACCGGCGGCGAACGCTGCGAATGCCCACACGAACAACAGCAGGAACGACATGGGTCGCACGGTACCACGCGCGGACCGGCCGAGGTCGGACCGCCACGGGTCGCGGATCGCCGCGCCGCGTGGCACGATCCGCCATCGGGGGACCGATGGGGCGGTGGTTCGCGGTCGTGTGGGCTGCCGGGTGCGCCGACCCCGGGTGGCATCTGCGCTCCGAGACCTTGGCGGAGTCGCCGTCCACCGTGCCAGTGGGTGGCGTGTGGGCGCGGTCGGGGCCCGTCGCGTTGTCGGGCGGACCTGCGACGCCGATCGAGCTCGGCGAGGGGTGCGGGTACACCGTGGTCGCGGCCGGGGACATCGACCAGGACGGGGTCCCGGACGTGGCGGTCGGCTGCGGCGACGAGGACCTGCGGTACCTCTCGGGGAACCAGCTCGGCGGAGGCGCGGTCGAGGAGGTGGGCGCGGTCTCGGTCCGCGCTGGCTTCCTCCGGGAGAGCGTGCTGTCGCTGGGCGACCTCGACGGCGACGGCCGCGACGAGATCGGCGTCGAGGAGTTCTGGACCGGCGCGTGGGGGCTGGTGCTCGCCGGCTCGGACGTCGCGGGCGCCTCCTCGGTCACCGACCGCGAGATCGGGTGGTCCCTGTGGGCCGACGCCGACCACGAGCCGACGATCGGGGTGAGCCCTGCCGGAGACTACGATGGGGACGGATTCCCCGACGTGGCGATCGCGGCGATGGCATCGTCCGGGATGGACTCGCGGCTGTACATCGGCTCGGGCGCGGCGCTCGCCGGACTCGCGACCGGCGGGTCGATCGACCTTGCGCGCGACGCGCTCGCGACGTTCACCGTCGACGTGTCGCTCGGACCGGTCCGGAGGGTGTCGTCCCCGGGAGACCTCGACGGCGACGGCCTGGACGAGCTCGCGGTCAGCTTGCTCCAGACGGACGGCTTCGCGTCGCCGGAGGGCGCCTCGCCGGAGGTCCGGATCGTGCGTGGCGGGACGGCGAGCGGGCGCCTCGACGACGCGACGGTGATCACCGCGGTGAACGTGTTCGCGCGGGACGTCGACGGCGTGGTGACCCCAGTGGGCGACGTCGACGGCGACGGACGGGACGAGCTCGTGGTCACGCTGTCCGGGTTCTCGAGCTCCGAGGACCAGTGGCACGGGGTCGCGGTGCTGTCCGGGGCGGACGTCCCCGTCTCGGGCTCGGTCGACGTCGCCGGGCACCTGCTCGCTGACGCCGACCTCGGCCGAACGACCGCGTGCGACCTCGACGGGGACGGCGCGCCCGAGCTCGTGACCGCCCACGGGATCTTCCGTCGCGCAGACCTGCTGACCCCGGGGGCGCCGCCGATCGCGACGATCGACGTCCCGGGCGCGCTCACGTGCGCCGGAGACCTCGACGGAGACGGCGCGTCCGACCTGGTCCTCGGCGACCCGTGGCTCGGCCCGTCGCTCGGGGACGCCCGAGTGGGACCGGCGGGTCGTACGGGTTACCAGCTCTGGCCGTGAGGTTGTCGATGATCGCATTGTTCGCCGCCCCTGCACTGGTCACCACTGCACTGGCCGCTCCGACCCAGGCCGCGATGGAGTCCGCGTCGTGGGCGTCGGTCACCACGGCCTCGAACGACGCCGCCGGCAAGATCGAGATCCTGAAGACCACGGTCGACGGGATCGAGTGCTACCGAGGCGCCGCCACCACCGACGTGCCCCCGCCGAAGCTCCTCGCGGTCGTGGCGGACGTGGAGGGCGCCACGCGCTGGTCGTCGGCCGGGATCACCGAGGCGAAGCTCCTGTCGAAGTCCGGCAACGAGATCGCGTACTACCAGTACCTCGACGTGCCGGGCTGGACGATGGCGTCGGATCGGTTCTGGTTCCTGAAGTCGACGCTGAGCTCGTCCGAGACCAGCGCCTCGCTCGTGTGGTCCCCGCTGTCCGCCGGCGGCGGCTTCACCGACGTGTACCAGAAGGTCAAGACGGATCACCCGGACGCGGTCGAGCCGACGGTGAACGTCGGGAGCTGGCGGTTCGAGGGCGCCACCCCCAACGTCAAGGTCACCTACTCGATCTGCACCCAGCCGGGCGGGTCGATCCCGGTCGCGATCCAGAACGCAGCCACCAAGCGCACCCTGCCGGACACCGTCGGCGACGTGATCCGCGAGGCCCGGGCCCGGTGACGACCCTCGAGGAGCTCCGAGACCGCGTCCGCGCGTTCGGGCGCGCGCGCGACTGGGAGCGGTACCACTCCCCCCGGAACCTCGCGATGGCCCTGTCGGTCGAGGCCGGCGAGCTGCTCGAGCTGTTCCTGTGGACCGCCGACGACGCCCCGCAGCCGTCGCCGGATCGGGCGGGCGCGGTCGCCGACGAAGCGGCGGACGTGATGATCTGCCTGCTCAACCTGTGCGACCGCGCGAAGATCGATCTCGGCGACGCGGTGATCCGCAAGCTGGCCGCGGCCGAGGTGAAGTACCCGGCAGACCGGGTCCGCGGGCGGGCGCAGAAGTACGATCAGTACCCGGAGTGGGTCCGCCACCACCTGACCGACCGCGAGCCGCCCGCCGGGCTGCCGGCCGAGGCGGGGTGGTTCCTCGCCCAGGACGGCCTGCCCGCGGACCTGCGCCTCGCCGGGTGGGCCGGGCCGACCCTGTTCACGTCGGCGATGGCCACCGGGTCGCTCCCGCAGGTCGAGGGCGGCTGGGTGCTCGGCACGATCCGCGAGACCCAGGGCGCCGACGCCGAGTACGCCCAGTTCGTCGCCCGAGCCCCCCAGGGCGACGTGGTGCTGATCGAGGCCCCGGACGGAGCGGTCCAGCGGGCGGGTTCGACGGTCCCGACGTTCGTCCGCGCGATCGAGGCGTTCCACCAGGGGTTCGCCGGGTTGCCGCAGCCCCCCTCTCCGAACGACGTGCTGCAGCTGCTCGATCAGGTGCGGCGGATCGACCCGGCGGTGGTCGACGATCCCGACAGCTACTGGACGCGGTGGGTGGACGAACTCGTCCGGTGACGCGTTAGGTGGATCGACGGGGGTGGGCGGTGTCCCTGCGCGATCAGCTGGTCCAGAAGGGCCTCGTGTCGAAGAAGCACGCCCAGAAGATCGCCCGCGAGGTCCAGGCCGAGCAGCGGGTCGAGCGCGGCAACCAGAAGTCGAAGGCGGACCAGCGGGCCGAGGCCGAGGCTGCGCGGGCAGCCGCCGAGGCCGAGGCCACCGCGCGGCGGATCGCCGACCGGAAGGCGCGGGAGGCGGAGAAGGCCGAGGTCGAGCGCCGGCTGCGGATCGTGAACCTGCTCGCCGGGAACCGGCTGCGTCCGGGCGCCGGCCAGCCGTTCTGGCACAAGAGCCTCGACGGCAAGCAGGTCCTCCGGATGGAGGTGTCGAGCGGCGTCGCGTACCAGCTCCGGTGCGGCGAGCTGGCGATCGCCGGCCTCCAGCGCCAGGGCGACATCGACTACGTGCTGATCCCCAACCGGGCGGCGGACAAGCTGGCCGAGTTCGCGCCGGAGCACCTCGTGTTCCGGGTGACCGACCCGACCGGGATCAGCGACGCGGACCACGCGTTCCTCCGGCGGACCTGGGAGCCGTCGCTCGCGGCCCACCGCGCCGGCCCGGACGACCTCCGTCGGTTCGCGCCTCCGCGCTGACACCCGAGGGCACCTGCCAGCCCGATCCTGCGACGATCGTCGGCCCGTCCCCAGCCGGGCGACATACGTCGACGTCAGCCTCGTTCCCGCCGGACGTCACGCTGGAGCAACCATTGGCCGATCGGCTGGGTTCGTGGGTGGCTGGCGCCGCGCTGCTCGCGGCCCTCCCCCACGCGGGCGCGCTGGGCTCCCCGCTCGACCGCTCGGGGCTGGGCTCCCCGCTCGACCGCTCGGGGCTGGGCTCCCCGCTCGACCGCTCGGGGCTGGGCTCCCCGCTCGACCGCTCGGGGCTGGGCTCCCCGCTCGACCGCTCGGGGCTGGACGAGCTGCTCGATCGCGCGGCGGCGATCGACCCGCAGGCGGTCCAGTTCGCCGCCGAGGCCGACGCAGCCGCGGCCCGGGTCCGGGTCGCGCGGGCCGACCTGCTGCCTCGGTTGTCCGCGACCGCCGCGTACACCCGCAACGAGGTCGCGACCGAGGTGGCGCTGCCGGGACAGTCGGCGGTGATCATCACCCCGATCGATCAGCTCGACGCCGTGGCTCGGCTCGACGTCCCGCTGGTCGACCTCGGGTCGTGGTCGTCGCTCGCGGCCGCCGGGGCATGCAGCGACGCTGCGCAGGCCGACGCCACCGCCTCGACCGAGGCCGCGCTCCTCGAGGTGGTCCGGTCGGCGTGGGACCTCCGCACCGCGCTGGTCGCAGACGCGGCAGCGAGCGCGGCGATCGCCACCGACGAGCAGGTCCTCGACCAGGCCACCGCCCGGCGGGACGCCGGCACCGGGCCCTCGTTGGACGTGCTGCGCGCCACCGCCGACCTCGCGCGGACCCGCGGGGTGGCCGCCGGGGCCGGGGCGGACGTCGCCGCAGCCAGGCGCGCGCGCTGGGCGCGGACCGGCGTCGACGCGCTGCCGGACGATCTCGTCGCCCGGGCGCCGCCCGACGGAGACCTCGACGCGAGCGCCCTCGCCCGACCGGAGGTGGTCGCCGCACGCGCCACGTTGGCGTGTCGATCCCGGTCCGCCGACGCCGTGTCGCGCGGGTTCGCGCCGAGCGTGACGGCGTTCGCGCAGGAGCGGGTGACCAACGCGACCGGGTTCTCCGGACGGGCCGGCATCTGGTCGGCCGGAGCGCAGCTCGACTGGACCCCGCTCGACGGAGGACGTCGCCTCGCCGCGGTCGACGAAGCCCGCGCGGACCGCCTCGCCGCGCAGGCCGCGCTGGACCGGCAGGAGCGCCAGGCGTCCGACGGGCTGGCCGACGCGCGGACCCGCCTCGAGGCTGCGGGCCTCTCCGCCTCCGCCGCCCGGGACCGCAGCGAGGCCGCCACCGCCGCCGCCGACGACGCCCGCACCCGGTTCGAGGCCGGCACCGGGGGCGGGGTGGACGTGTCGCTCGCGTCCGGCGAGGCGCTCGACGCGGCCGTCGACCTCGCGCGGGCCGAGTCCGGCTACGCGGTCGCGGTGGAGGTCCTGCGGGTCGCGGCGGGTCGGCCGCTGCGGATGGAGCGCCGATGACCGGGCTGGTGCCACGGATCGCGGTGTTGTTGGACGTCGCCGTGCGGCTGAGGCTCCACGATCGGATGAAGCTCCTCGGGGCGCTGCTCGGCGTGGTGTTCGCGACGTTCCTCGGGACCCAACAGCTCGGGATCTTCCTCGGGTTGGTCCAGAAGAACAGCCTGTTGGCCGACGGGATCGTCGCCGACGTGTGGATCGCCCCCCACGACACCCAGCAAGGGGACGCCACCACCACGATCCCCGAGCGGACGCTGTACGAGGCCCGCGGCACGCCGGACGTCGCCTGGGCCTCTCCGCTGTTGTTCGCGACGGCGGCCCTCGTCACCGAAGGCGGCGAGGCCAAGGCCGTGCGGATCGTCGGGTTCGACGCCGTCACCGGGCACGGAGGACCGTGGAACGTGACCGCGGGCGACCCGGCCGACCTGCGGTACCCGAACACCGTGTTCCTCGACACGATCGATCGCGAGGCGCACGGCGGCACCAACCTCGGCTCGGTGCGCGAGGTG
>JBEBJW010000034.1:0-15049 GCA_040079715.1 Myxococcota bacterium
ATCCCACCCTCCCCGATCCTCTCCCTGGCGCCGCGATCCCGGACAGCCTCCTCTCCGGTGAGAACGCAACGTTCCTCGACGAGCAGTACGTCCGGTGGCTCGACGATCCCCGGTCGGTCGATCCGTCGATCCGGGCGTTGTTCGAGCGGTTGGAGGCCGCGCCGGCCAACACGGGTCCGCGCCCCGGAACCGCGCCCGCCCCGGTCGTCCGCTCGATCTTCGCCGGAGGCGCGTCGGACGCCGAGTCCGGGGTGTCGCCGGCGGAGGCCCGGCGGCAGGCTCGGGTGGTCCAGCTGATCAACGCGTCCCGGGTCCGCGGGCACCTCGACGCCGCGCTCGACCCGCCCACCCCGAGCTGACCCTCGCGTACTGGGGGCTCGAGCCCGCCGACCTCGACGCCGAGGTCGACTCTGGTCCCGCGTTCGGGCTGCCGCCGCGGGCGCCCCTCCGGACGGTGGTCGAGCACCTGCGCAAGGCGTACTGCGGGTCGATCGGCGCCGAGTTCATGAACGTGATCGACACCCCGCAGCGCAAGTGGGTGGCCGAGAACCTCGAGACGTTGCCGAACCGCGGGGTGCTCGATCCGGTGCAGGAGCGCCGGGTGTTCCGCAAGCTGTGCGACGCCGAGAACTTCGAGCGGATGCTCCACGGCAAGTTCCCCGGCACCAAGCGGTTCAGCCTCGAGGGCGCGGAGACGCTGATCCCGCTGCTCGACCTCGTCCTCGATCACGCCGCGAAGCGCGGGGTCAAGGAGATCGTGCTCGGGATGGCCCACCGCGGCCGGCTGAACACCCTGGTCAACCTGCTCGAGAAGCCGGTGGCGTCGATCGTCCGCGAGTTCCAGGACGTGAAGGGCGCGACCCAGGGCTCGGGCGACGTGAAGTACCACCTCGGCTATTCGGCGGATCTGTCGACCGTCCGCGGCGAGGTCGTCCACGTCTCGCTCACGCCGAACCCGTCCCACCTCGAGGTGGTCAACGCGGTGGTCGAGGGGCGGGTCCGGGCGAAGCAGGACCGCGCGACCGACCGCGACCGGGTGCTGGCGCTGCCGCTGTTGATCCACGGCGACGCCGCGTTCTCCGGCCAGGGCTCGGTGATGGAGGTGTTGAACCTGTCCGAGCTGCCCGGGTACCGCACCGGCGGCACGGTCCACGTGGTGGTCAACAACCAGATCGGGTTCACCACGCCGCCGGCCGAGGCCCGATCGACGCCGTACGCGACCGACATCGCCCGGATGCTCGGGGTGCCGATCTTCCACGTCAACGGAGAGGTCCCGCGCGCGGTGGCGGCGGTGGTCGCGATGGCGATCGAGTACCGCCAGCGGTTCCACCGCGACGTGGTGATCGACATGTACTGCTACCGCAAGCACGGCCACAACGAGGGGGACGAGCCGTCGTTCACCCAGCCGATGCTGTACGAACAGATCCGCGCCCATCCGAACCCGCGCGAGGTCTACGCGAAGCACCTGGTGAAGATCGGCACGCTCACCCCGGAGGAGTGCGACGCGATCTACGAGCGGTCGTTCGCGGATCTCGCCGCTGCGGCAGACCGCCCGGACCCGCCGCCGCCTCCGCCGGAGCCGTCCGAGACCCGCGGGCTGTGGGAGAAGGCGACCGGCGGCTCGATCCACGACGAGGTCGACAGCTCGTTCGACCGTGCGCGGCTCGTCGACCTGCTCACCCGTGCGAACACGCTGCCGGACGGGTTCCACGCCCACGCCAAGATCCAGCGGTTGCTCGCGCAGCGGCTGCGGATGGTCGAGGGGGCCGAGCGGCTCGACTGGGCGGTCGGCGAGCAGGCGGCCTACGCCACCCTGCTCGATCAGGGGTACCTCGTCCGCCTGTCCGGTCAGGACAGCGGGCGCGGCACGTTCTCGCATCGGCACGCGGTGATCACCGACGTGACCACCGGGGCAGAGCGGTTCCCGTTGGCCGAGCTCGGCGGTCCCGGCCGGTTCTGGGCGCTCGACTCGTCGCTGTCCGAGCTGGCGGTGCTCGGGTTCGAGGTCGGGTTCGCGTTCGACACGCCGGACGCGCTGGTCCTGTGGGAGGCGCAGTTCGGCGACTTCGCGAACGGCGCCCAGATCGTGATCGACCAGTACCTCGCCCCCGCCGAACAGAAGTGGAACCGGCAGTGCGGCCTCGTGTTGCTCCTCCCGCACGGGTACGAAGGGCAGGGGCCCGAGCACAGCTCCGCCCGGCTCGAGCGGTTCCTCCAGCTGTGCGCCGAAGACAACCTCCAGGTCGCGAACTGCACCACGCCGGCGAGCTTCTACCACCTGCTCCGGTCGGTGGTGCTCCGGCGGGTCCGCAAGCCGCTGGTGGTGATGACCCCGAAGAGCCTGCTCCGGCACCCCGAGGCGACGAGCACGGTCGACGAGCTCGCGTCCGGGCGGTTCGAGCGGGTGATCCCCGACCGCGACGTGACCGGTCCGGTCCGGCGGATCGTGATGTGCTCCGGCAAGGTGTACTTCGACCTCGTGGCGAAGCGGCGCGAGCTCGGGATCACCGACGTGGCGATCCTCCGGCTCGAGCAGCTGTACCCGTTCCCTGCGGATCGAATCCGCGAGGAGCTCGGTCGAGCCGGCGAGTTCGACGTGGTCTGGTGTCAGGAGGAGCCGAAGAACATGGGGGCGTGGCCCTCCCTGTTCCCCTGGTTCGACGAGTGGTTCTCCGGCCTCCGGGTGCGGTACGTCGGCCGCCCGGCGGCGGCGAGCCCGGCCACCGGTTCGCACAAGCAGCACGTGGCGGAGCAGGCGGCGTTGGTCGCCGCAGCCCTCGCCCGATAACGACCGAGCGTCTCGAGGTGTGTGCCATGGTCGACCTCACGATCCCGCGGATCGGCGAGTCCATCACGACGGTGTTCATCGCCCGGTGGCTGAAGAAGCCAGGGGAATCCGTCGCTGCCGGCGAGTCGATCGTCGAGCTCGACTCGGACAAGGCGTCGATGGAGGTCCCGAGCCCGGCCGGCGGGATCCTGCGCGAGCAGCTCGCGGCCGAGGGCGCCGAGGTGCCGGTCGGGGCGGTGGTCGGTCGGATCGACGACGCGGCCGCGGCCACGGCCCAGGCTCCGGCTCGAGGGTCCACTCCGACGGCCAGTCCCAGCGACGGCGCGGACGACGCGGCGCGGGCCCCCGACGACGTCCGCGCCGGACCGGCGGCCCGCCACGAGGCGCGCGAGAAGGGCGTCGACCTCGGAGGGGTCCACGGAACAGGCCCGCGCGGCCGCGTCACCTCCGACGACGTGCGCAACGCGAAGCCCGAGGCAGGTTCCGCCCCCGCCACGCCGGTCCGCCCGGGGTCGAAGCCGGCCGCGATCGCCCGCCCGCCGCAGGCCACGGCCGATCGGATCGAGCGGATCCCGATGTCGCCGCTCCGCCGGACGATCGCCCGCCGGCTGGTCGAGGTCCAGCAGACCGCTGCGATGCTGACCACGTTCAACGAGATCGACATGACCGCGGTCCTCGCGCTGCGCAAGCGCCACCAGGACCGGTTCGTCGAGCGGCACGGGGTCAAGCTCGGGTTCATGAGCTTCTTCGTGAAGGCCGCGATCGAGGCGCTCAAGGAGTTCCCGGCGGTGAACGCCGAGGTCGACGGCGACGATCTCGTGTACAAGCACTTCTGGAACATCGGGGTCGCGGTGTCGGGCCCGAAGGGGCTGGTGGTCCCCGTGGTCCGCGACGCGGATCGCCTGTCGTTCGCCGAGCTCGAGGTCGCGATCGGCGAGCTCGCGACCCGCGCCCGCGACAATCGGCTGCGGATCGAAGACTTCGAAGGTGGGACGTTCACGATCTCCAACGGGGGCGTGTTCGGGTCGCTGATGTCCACCCCGATCCTCAACCCGCCGCAGGTCGGGATCCTCGGGATGCACGCGATCCAGGAGCGGCCGGTCGGGATCGAGGGTCGGATCGAGCTCCGACCGATGATGTACGTCGCCCTGTCGTACGATCACCGGATCATCGACGGGCGTGAGGCCGTATCGTTCCTGGTGCGGATCAAGCAGTGCGTCGAGAGCCCCGAGCGGATCCTGCTCGAGGTGTGAGATCCGGGCCCTGGCCGTTCCGGACGTTCGACGCGCCGCGGACCGGTCCGCTCGCCCCGTCCGGTGAAAACTCGGTGAAGGCTGCCGGCGGAGTCGGGCATGGAGCTGTCGACACCGGCAGGGCCGGGTGCAGGGGCCGGAGTTAATAGCGTGCCGCCGCTGGCGCGAGCCGCGTCGGGCGGTACAATCCTGCCGCATTTCGGGGAGGCGGGCGTGACCCAGCAGGTTCGTCAACGGCAGTTCGGGGCGAGTGTCCTGTTCGCAGCGTGTCTTGGCTCCACCCAGGCGCACGCGCAGGACGTGACGGCCGATCCGCCGTACTCGATCGACATCGAGTTCATCCGTCCGCAGTTCGGGCACGAGGGGTTCGCCGGCGTGGACGCGCCGCTCGCGAACCGGAGCCTCACCCTCCGGTACGGCACGGTCATCCAGTACGAGCAGTCGCCGCTCACGCTGTACGAGGCGATCGACAACCAAGAGCTCGGCGCGGTCGTCACCAACCGGTTCAGCGCCCAGTTCGGGGCATCGCTCGACGTGGAGCGGGTGACGTTCTCGGTGGTGCTGCCTACCGCAGCCAACTGGGGCACCGAGCAGGATGCGTTCGGCCAGGACGGGTTCGGCGTGGGCGACTTCGGCGCCGCGGCGAAGCTCGTGGCGCTCCGGACGCCGCACGACGTGTTCAACCTCGGCGTGCGCGGCGGGCTGATCCTGCCGACCGGCCGCAAGGAAGCGTACATCGGGGAGAACCGGCTGCGGCTCACCGGGTCGCTGCTCGCGTCGCTCCAGGGCGGCCCGCTCCTGTTCGCGACCGACTTCGGCGTCCAGACGCGCACCAAGGTCGAGACGAGCGAAGACTTCGTCGCGTCGAACGAGGTCGTGTGGGGCAACGCGGTCCGGTACCGGTTGCCGGACGCGAGCCACCTCGCGCTCAACGCTCAGCTCCTGTCGCGGGCGGGGTTCGCCGAGTTCCTGCGCGGCGGCGCGGAGAACGCGCTCGAAGCCGTCGGCGGGATCGAGATCTACCCGACCCGCCACGCCACGATCCACGTCGGCGCGGGCCGCGGCCTGACCCAGGGCTACGGCACCACCGACTTCCGGATCCTGACCGGCCTCGTGATCGAGGCGCCGCCGCCCGAGCGCCAGCCCGGCCTGTACACGAACGAGACGCCGCCGCCGCCCCGTCCGCCCCCGCCGATCGAGATCCCGATCGAGGAGCCGCCCGAGGTCAAGTTCGAAGAGGGTGAGATCGTCAAGCAGGTCGGCCAGGAGATCTTCATCCGCGACATGGTGGAGTTCGTCGTCGATACGAACATCATCCAGGACTACTCGAAGAACACGCTGTCCGAGGTCGCGAAGTACATCAACAACGAGCCGATGATCGCGCACCTGGTGATCGAAGGTCACGCGTCCCAGGAAGGCAGCTACGAGCACAACTACACGCTCGCCGAGAGCCGGTCGCGCCGGATCTGGGAGTTCCTGATGGAACAGGGCGTGGCGAAGGACCGGATCAGCTACCGCGGGATGGGTGAGGTCGAGCCGGTGATCGAGAACGGCGCGCAGGTCCTCGGTGAAGACGAGGCCTCGCTCCAGAAGAACCGCCGCGTGCGGTTCCTGGTGGTCCGGCAGTACGAAGGCAGCGATCAGCTCCCGAACTATCCGGACAGCCAGATCCTCCCGTGGAACGGCAACGTGGTGACCGTGGTGAAGCCGCCGCCGCCCGTGATCGAGCCGCCGAAGGAGACGGGACCGAAGCTCGACGAGTTCGGCCTGCCGATCGACGATGACGAAGACGGGGACAAGAAGCCCGGGGACACCGGAAAGCAGGAGTAGGCATGCGTACGATCCCGCTGTCCAGCGCTCGTTCGATCGTCCGGTCGTCCGTTCGACCGGTCTCGGCCGCCGTCCTGCTCGCGCTCGCCGGTCCGGCCTGGGCGCAGGACGTCCTGGTGATCGGCGCCCCGCTGAACACCCAGATCGATCTGGGCCTCGAAGACAACACGCTCGTCAAGGACATGCTCGCCGACACCGGCGAGTTCGCGTACGTCGCGACGTACGACGCACGGTTCGGGACGCCGGAGCTGTCGTACCTGTCGAACTTCCACGGCGTCCTCGTGTACTCGGAGGCTCCGTTCTCCGATCCGGTGGCGATGGGGGACGTGCTGGCGGACTACGTCGAGCTCGGGCACGGCGTGGTGGTCGTCGGCGGGGCGATGCAGTCCGGGACGGCGCTCGAGGGCGCGTTCGTCGAGAAGGGCTACCTGCCGGTCACGGTCGGGATCCGCACCGAAGGCCCGCCGTTCCTCGAGATCGACCAGCAGCCGGGCTACCAGTGGCTGGTCGGGCCGATCAAGGGCCACGAGTCGGTGTACGGGGTCAACGAGCTGAACGGCGGCGAGACCTCCACCCGGGCGGTCGGCGTCAGCGTCCGTCCGGGCTCCGAGGTCACCGCGGCGTGGGAAGACGGCACGCCGGCGATCATCGTCCGGGAGCCCGAGGACATCGCGATCGGGCGGACGGTCGCGGTCAACATGAACCACTACGGCTGGTTCTTCAGCCTCGAGCCGGAGCCGTGCGTCCGAGACTCGGATTGCGACTACGACGGGTTCGAGCCCGATTGGTGGGACTCCACCTGCGACACGTTCTACAATGTCTGCGTGACCGACTCGCCGGAGTACCACCCGAACGGCTGGTTCGGGAACGAGATCTACCCGGGCGTGTTCGTGGTCGACGGCGACCGGGCGATGACCTCGCCGCTGCTGTGGGCGATGCAGTACCAGAAGCCGTTCGGCACGCTGGAGAACACCACCCTCGTCCAGGACCTCGACTGTGACGGGTTCGACGTGTCCTCGCTCGAGGAGAACGGCCTGGTCAACGTGGAAGATCCGATCTGCGCGATCCGGATCGATCCCGCGACCGGCCAACCGTACGACAACGCCGACTACTACTACGACTACCAGTCGCACGAGTGCGAGGTGTGGCTCGGCCTCGACGACATCGACGACGACCAGCTCGTCGGGTTCATCAGCCCGTTCATCACGCTGACCGACCCGGTGACCGGGGTGACCCGTCCGGTCGGCGAGGCGGTGATCACTGGCGAAGACGGCCAGGTGGTGTCCACGTCGACCCTCGAGTGCGACAACTGCCCCGCCGACTTCAACCCCGAGCAGTACGACCTCGACGCCGACGAGGTCGGCGACCTGTGCGACAACTGCCCGTACACCCCGAACGGCGCGCAGGAAGACAACCAGCTCAACATCTGCCCGCCCACCGGGTTCCCGGACGGCGACAACATCGGGAACGCCTGCGACAACTGCGTCTGCACGTACAACCCCGACCAGTACGACGTCGACAACGACACGGTCGGCGACGTGTGCGACAACTGCATCGCGACGTTCAACAGCGATCAGCTCGACTCCGATGCCTGCCCGCCGTACAACCTGCCGGACGGGTGGGGCGACGCGTGCGACAACTGCCCGACGGTCTGCAACCCCGGCCAGGGCGACATCGACTTCGACGGGGTCGGTGACGACTGCGACAACTGCGCGCTGATCGCGAACCCGGATCAGGCGAACAGCGACAAGGACCCGGAGAAGCTCGGCGACGCGTGCGACCCGTGTCCGAACGACGCGGCGTACGGGGCGAACGAGCCGGACAAGGACCTCGACGGGGTGGGCGACCACTGCGACAACTGCGACGAGATCCCGAACCCGGACCAAGCGGACTCGGATCTCGACACGGTCGGCGACGTGTGCGACAACTGCCCGACGTTCTCGAACGTCCTGAAGGACGACGTCGACCTGGACGGGATCGGCGACGTGTGCGACGTGTGCCCGGAGGCCGCGGACGAGAACCAGGAGGATCGCGACGGCGACCGGGTCGGCGACGCGTGCGACGGGTGCCCCGACGTGTTCGACGCGGGCTACACCGACACCGACGATGACGGCGTGACCGACGTGTGCGATCGGTGCCTGCTCACCCCGTCGTTCCCGAACACCGACACCGACAACGACGGCGTCGGCGATCCGTGCGACAACTGCTCGGACGTCGCGAACCCCCACCAGGAAGACAACGACAACGACGGCGCCGGTGACCTGTGCGACCCGTACACCCTCCGCGGGGGCGGCGCGGTCACCCAGGGCTGCGACACGAGCGCCTCCGGATCGACGGGGATCGCCTGGCTCGGCCTGATCGGCGCGGCGCTGCTCCGCCGCCGGACGCGAGGGACCGGGTGACCCGCCACACGCACGCTGGGACGGACCGGGCTGGGACGGACCGGGCTGGGACGGACCGGGCTGGGACACACCGTGGTGGGAGGGTCCGCACAGCCCGATGGACGGTCCGCTTGGCCGTCGCGGGCGGCGCCTGGGTCCTGTCCGTGCCCGCCGCCGCGCAGACGGTCGGGATCTTCGCCGCGCTCCAGGATCCCGGCCAGATGCAGGGGGTCAAGGAGTTCCTGATGTGCACCGGGGAATTCGAGTCGGCCGAGGTGTTCGACCTCGCCGCTTCGACCCCGGTTCTCGCCGATCTGAAGCAGTTCCACGCGGTCCTCGTGTGGTCGGACGTCCCGATGCGGAACGCCGACCAGTTCGGCGACGTGCTCGCGCAGTACGTCGACGAGGGGAGCGGGGCCGTGCTCGCGGTCGGCGCGTACTCGGCGGCGACCGGGATCGGCGGGCGGTTCTCCGACGAAGGCCGGATCCCGGTGGCGACCGGACCGGTGGTCGACGGGGGCAACAACCTCGCGATCGCGCCGCGGTCGGGCTACGCGTGGTTGCCCGGGGTGGAGGGGCACTTCACCACGCGCGGGGTCAACCTGTTCGACGGCGGCACCGGCAGCCTGCAGGTCGCGACGACCGCGCTCGCGCCGTCCGAGGTCACCCTCCAGTGGTCGAACACGGTGCCGGCGGTGATCCTGCGCGAGGCCGACCCGGTCGACGCCGGACGGGTCGCGGTGGCGAACCTGCTGCCCCCGTCGGACGCGACCGATCCCGACGGGTGGGTGTCGACCACCGACGGCGATCACCTCCTGTCCAACCTCCTGCTGTGGGTGATGGACTACCAGCGCCCGGTCGGCACCTGCACCAACACCTGGGTGGTACAGGACCTCGACTGCGACACCATCGATGTCTCGCGCGAGCCCCAGGTCGACATCTCCCGCCCCGACTGCGCGGCGAACATCGACCCGAACACCGGCGCGCCGTATCCGTCCGACGACTACTACTACGACTATGCCTCGTTCTATTGCGAATATCCGACGACCGATCTCGACGCGGACGGCGATCTGCTGGCCGCGGGCACGATCGACATCGAGAACGACGACGGGATCGTGACCGGTTCGGTCGCGCTCGCCTGCGACAACTGCGGCGACGACTTCAATCCGGACCAGACGGATCTTGACTGCGACGCGGTCGGCGACGTGTGCGACAACTGCCTGTACGTCCAGAACACCGACCAGGACAACACGTGTCCGGAGACGCAGCAAGACGACGGCGACTGCTTCGGCAACGCGTGCGACAACTGCGACTGCATCGCGAACCCGGATCAGCGCGACGAAGACCACGACGAGGTCGGCGACGCGTGCGACAACTGCGTGCTCGCGTTCAATCCTGACCAGCTCGACTCCGACGTCGATCCGTACACGGGCGAACCGGACTACTGGGGCGACGTGTGCGACAACTGCCCGGCGGTGTGGAACCCGGGGCAGGGGGATCGCGATCTCGACGTGATCGGCGACGCGTGCGACAACTGCCCGGACGTGTACAACCCCGATCAGGCCGACTCCGACTACGACGGGATCGGTGACGCCTGCGATCTGTGTCCGGACCTCGCGTCGACCCCGGAGGAGCCGGATCGCGACGGTGACTTCGTCGGCGACCTGTGCGACAACTGCGAGGCCGACCCGAACCCCGACCAGACCGACGTCGATCTCGATCTCGTCGGCGACGTGTGCGACAACTGCGTCACCTACTCGAACGTCGAGCAGGAAGACGAGGACGAAGACCTGGTCGGCGACACCTGCGACGTGTGCCCGCGCACCGCCGATCCCGAGCAGAACGATCGTGACCTCGACGGGGTCGGTGATGTCTGTGACGGGTGTCCGGACGCCTACGACTCGACGTTCGAAGACTGGGACGACGACGGGTTCACCGACATCTGCGATCTGTGTCTGTTCGTCGCGTCCGAGTCGAACGGCGACGGTGACGGCGACCTGATCGGGGACGCGTGCGACAACTGTCCCGGAGTGGTCAATCCGCTCCAGCAGGACGAAGACGGTGACTTCGTGGGCGACGCGTGCGACGCGTACGTCCTGCGCGGCGGCGGTCAGGTGACCGACGGCTGCTCGACCATCGGGGCCCGTCCTCCGCTCGGCGCGGTGGGTGCGGCGCTCGCGCTGTTGCTCGCCGCGGCCGGCCGTCGGCGGGCTCACGCTCGAACCGGGAGGAATCTCCATGCGTAACGGACTCGCGTCGCTGTTGCTGTTCGTGCCGGGGGTGGCTGCCGCGCTCGTGCCGCAGGACGGCGTGTCCGTCGCCCTGCTCGGCGCGGGCTCGGACCCGGCGTACAACAAGGCGGTGGTCGACGAGCTGATGCTCGCGAGCCGCGGGATCGGGATGCCGTCGGCCGATCCGACCGTCCCCCGGGGCGCGTACGAGATCCGGGTGATCGATCCGTTCGACGTCTCGGTCGCGGTCCCGACGACCGAGGATCTGGCTCAGTACGACGTGGTGTTCGTGTACAACGACGCCGCGTTCGTGAACCCGATCGCGGTCGGCGACCTCGTCGCGTCGATGGTCGAGGAGGGCAAGGGCCTGGTCCTCGCCGGCGACGCGTTCGACACGAACCTCGGCCTGCAGGGCCGGTTCCAGCTCCAGAACCTGTCGCCGGTCGGGTACGGTACCGCCACGCAGGGTGGCGCGAACCTGACGATCTCGGCCACCGACGCCGCGTTCGAGTGGTTGGTCGGCCCGACGACCGGGATCATCAACGACTGGGGCGTGATCGAGATTGACGGCGGTCCGGCGAGCTACCAGGTCCAGGGCCTCGTCCCGAAGGACCAGGCGCTGATCACCCACCGGTGGTCGAACGACGAGCCGGCGGTGGTGCTGCTGCCGCACGACGACCCCGAGCACGGCAACATCGCGGTGGTCAACGTGTTCCCGCCGTCGGACGACTACGATCCGAACTCGTGGGACGCCGACACCCACGTCGCGAAGCTGCTCGCGAACACGATCCTGTGGACCCAGGAGTTCACCCGCCCGATCGGCACCTGCATCGGCTCCGACGGGTTCCCGCAGGAGGTGCTGCCGAACGAGTGGATCGAGTTCGTCGACCCGGATCCGCGGTTCCCGACGATCGACCCGACCCCGACGTCGTTCGCGCTGTCGCTCGGGTACGTCGAGCTCGGCCTCACGTCGACGTTCGTCCTGTGCCGCACGGTCGAGGACTGCGCGCCGGACCCGTTCCCGCAGTTCGTCACCTGCTCGATGTCGCAGAACACGCAGACGTTCCAGGACCTGAACTGCAACGGGATCGACGTGTTCGACGAGGACCTGTTCGACCCGAACATCGACGGCCAGTGCCTCGCGAACACCGATCCGATCACCGGCCAGCCGTACGACAACAACGACTACTACTTCGACTTCAGCCGGTTCACCTGCGACTACGTCACGGACTCGTTCGATCCGGATCACGACCAGCTGTCCGCCGGAACCATCACGATCTTCGAGCAGGGCTCGAACGAGGTCGCGGAGCAGGTCGCGCTGGTGTGCGACAACTGCGGGGACTACTACAACCCGAACCAGTACGACTGGGACGGTGACGGTGTCGGCGACCTGTGCGACAACTGTCCGTTCGTGTTCCAGCTGTCGCAGACCGACACCGACATGGACGGGCTCGGGGACTACTGCGACAACTGCATCATCACCGCGAACCCCGATCAGTGGGACCACGACAACGACGGCAACGGCGACGCGTGCGACGACTGCCCGGACGTGTACAACCCGGTGCCGGACTGGACCTTCAGCGTGATCGGCCTCCCGGACCAGCCGGACTGGGACGGTGACGGGATCGGCGACGCGTGCGACAACTGCGCGCTCCGCGACCTGAACGACGACGGCAAGCCCGAGAACCCGGGGTACCTGCCGGAGGAGTACGACCGGAGCAACCCGGACCAGCTCGACGGCGACGGCGACGAGTGGGGCGACAGCTGCGACAACTGCCCGGCCGCGTTCAACCCGTCCCAGGTCGACGACGACGAAGACGCCGTGGGCGATCCGTGCGACAACTGCCCCGGCGTGAAGACCGGTGACATCACCGACCGCGACCTCGACGGCCTCGGCGACGCGTGCGACAACTGCGACACCACCCGGAACGTCGACCAGATCAATGCAGATCTCGACAAGTTCGGCGACGCCTGCGACAACTGCTCGCTGAACGCGAACGACGATCAGGCCGACGCAGACGGCGACGGGGTCGGCGACCTGTGCGACAACTGCTCCGAGGCGTCGAACCCCGAGCAGTCGGACGGTGACGAAGACGGCACCGGCGACGCCTGCGACAACTGCTCCACGATCGCGAACCGCGAGCAGGACGACCGCGACGGCGACGGGTTCGGCGACGACTGTGACTTCTGCCTGTTCACCGCGAGCACCGCGAACGACGACTCCGACGGAGACGGCGTGGGCGACGCGTGCGACAACTGCCCGTTCGCCGTGAACTACGACCAGCACGACGAGGACGAGGATCGCCTCGGCGACGCGTGCGACGTGCTCGGGATCCGCGGCGGTGGCGAGTTGCATCCCCCGTCGCAGGGCTGCTCGACCGCGGGGGCTCCGGCGGGTGCGGCCTCGATGCTCGGGTTCGCCCTGAGCCTGATCGCGCTCCGGCGCAGGCGGGTGTGATGGTGTTCGGATGGATCGGCGCCGCCGGCTGGCTCGGAGCCGGGGCGGCCCACGCGCAGGGCTACACCGTCGCGGTCCTCGGGGCCGCGTCGACCCCGGCGCACAACGACAATGTCCGCGACACGATCATGTGCGCGAGCCGCGGGATCGGGCCGCCGGCGCAGGGACCCCGCACGGTGTACGAGATCGGTCGCGTCGACGTGTTCGACGTGACCACCACCGTCCCCACGCTGCCGGACCTGATCCCGTACGACGCGATCCTCGTGTACAACGAGGTCCCGTTCGTCGATCCGGTGGCGCTCGGCGATCTGGTCGCCGGGTTCGTCGAGCAGGGGCGCGGCGTCGTCCTCGCCGGCAGCACGTTCACCTCCGGCCTCGACCTCCAGGGTCGGTTCGTGACCCAGGGGTTCTCGCCGTTCCTCGCCCCCGGGATCGCTGCGCCGCCCTCGGCGAACCTGAACGTCGTCCCTGCCGATCAGGCGTACGCGTGGGTGTCCGGCCCGACGATCGGGCACGTCGCGCTGTACGGCTTCCGGTTCCTCGACGGTGGCCCCACGAGCTACCGGGTCGACGGCCTCGAGGTCAAGCCGCAGGCAGTGACGATCGCCGAGTGGGGCACGATCCCGCCGGATCCCGCGCTGGTCACGCTCGAGCCGCCGATCGTCGGGCAGGGCCGGGTGGCCGCCCTGAACCTGTTCCCGCCGAACAGCCAGGTCGACGGGCAGTCGTGGAACGCGGCGTCCGACGGGGGAAAGCTCCTCGACGGCGCGCTGAACTGGGTCCTCGGGTTCAACCGCGAGGTGATCTGTCAGAACCGAGACGTGTACCAGGACCTGAACTGCAACTCGATCGACGTGTTCGACGAAGAGCTGATCGACAACTCGAGCGATGAGTGTCAGTCGGTCACCGATCCCCTCACGGGCCTGCCGTACGACAACAACGACTACTACTGGGACTACAACCGGTGGGAGTGCGGGTACCCGACCGACGGGTACGACCTCGACCGTGACCTGCTGTCCGCCGGGACGATCCAGGTGTTCCCGCCGGGCGGGCAGATCCCGTGGGAGACGTTCACCCTCCGGTGCGACAAGTGTCCGGAGTACTACGACCCGAACCAGTACGATTGGGACTGCGAAGGTCCGGTGTACGGTGCGCCCGACAACGTCGGTGACCTGTGCGACTCGTGTCCGTACGTCGACGGCGACGCGGCCCAGACCAACATCGACGGCGACTGTTTCGGGGACGTGTGCGACAACTGCCTGCTCCGCCCGAACGTCGACCAGTACGACACCGACCTCGACGGCGACGGGGACGCGTGCGACAACTGTCCGCTCGTGTCCAACCCGTCGGACCTCGGACCGGGCACCGAGACCCAGCTCGACACCGACGGTGACTTCGTCGGCGACGTGTGCGACAACTGCTTCGAGGTCGCGAACCCGGACCAGCTCGACACCGACAACGACGGCCTCGGCGACCTGTGCGACAACTGCGCCCCGGTCCCGAACCCGAACCAGCTCGACGACGACGACGACACGGTCGGCAACCCGTGCGACAACTGTCCGGACCTGGCGACCGCCGACATCACCGATCGCGACGCCGACGGCCTCGGCGACCTGTGCGACAACTGTCCGCTGGTCGCGAACGTCGACCAGCTCGACGTGGACCTCGACGGGTTCGGCGACGCGTGCGACAACTGCCCGCAGTTCGGCAACGAGGACCAGTCCGACGCGGACGCCGACGGCCGCGGGGACGTGTGCGATCAGTGCCCGGAGGCCGCGGACGTCGACCAGAGCGACGCAGACGGCGACGGGCTCGGCGACCTGTGCGACAACTGTCCGTTCGAAGACAACGAAGACCAGGACGACACGGACGGCGACGGGTTCGGCGACGACTGCGACCTGTGCCTGTACCTGCCGACGGACGCGAACATCGACAGCGACGAGGACGGTCTCGGCGACGGGTGCGACAACTGCCCGGCGGTGTCGAACGCGGACCAGGCCAACGCGGACGAGGACGAGTACGGTGACGCGTGCGACACCCGGGCCCTGCGCGGAGGCGGCGAGGTCAAGCCGCCGAGCCAGGGCTGCGCGACCGGACCGGTCCCTGGA
>JBEBJW010000035.1:0-15029 GCA_040079715.1 Myxococcota bacterium
ATCCACACGACATCGATCGCGCGATCGGTCGGTGGGTCGTTCGCAAGGTCGGTCTCGATCCGGGTGCCACCGGAGAGCGAGGACGCCGTGGCGACGCGGATCGCGGCCGCGATCGCCGCCACCGGGTCGGAGCCCCCGTCGACGGTCTGAGCCGCGAGGGCCGCCGCCACCGCGGTCCGCGTCGCGGGGCCGCCGGAGAACGGGCCGCCCGGCGCGAGCTCGCACCCGACGTCGCACGCGAGGACCACCGCGTCGTCGCCGTCGTCGACCCGGGCCGCGATCTCGGCCGCGAGCGCGGTCGCGCGGGCCCACCGCTCCCCGGCCATCGACCGGCTCCGATCGACCACCACCACCGTCCGGCGCGGCGCCGCGACGTCCGCGACCGGCAGGCGGGGGCGGACCGCGATCGCGACGAACGGATCGCGCGGGTCGAGCGCGGGGGGCACGCCGTCCGGCAGGGTCCGCGGCGCCGGGTCGACGTACGCCCAGCTCACCGCCCGGGCGTCGCGCTCCGGCAGGGCCCACGCGAGCACCAGGTCGCCGGTCGGGACGAACGACGGGGCCGCGAACCCGCCCCGCCACCGGTCGGTCTCCGCGCCGTCGAGCGGGTAGCCGCGCGCCTGGACCCCCACCGCCGGATCGTGGCCGACGACCGACACGGTCAGCGCGAAGTCGTCGATCGGGGCGCCGCCGGCCGGGAGCGGCACCTGGAGCCGCCGGGTCCCGCCCGCGTCCGGCGCGAGCACCGTGTACCGGACGACCACCCGGCGCGAACCGTGGGCGGGGATCGGGAAGATCCGGAGCTCGA
The DNA here is from genome assembly GCA_040079715.1 of Myxococcota bacterium. Lineage (GTDB taxonomy): Bacteria > Myxococcota_A > UBA796 > UBA796 > JACKER01. Next base: position 809 of record JBEBJW010000035.1, read on the forward strand.
ACCGGCCGCCTCGCTGCCACTCCAGCAGCGCCGGGTCCTTGTACCAGGTGATCCCGTCGCGGACGATCGGCTTCGCGTCGGTCACCACCTCGGACCAGATCGCGCGGGCGCGGGCCCGCGGGGTGAACGCGCCCTCGACCGGCTGACCGTCGACCTCGAGCACCAGCGACTCGATCGCCGCGTCGGTCGGGATCGCGAACCGGTAGATCCCCTCGAGCACGTCGTCGCCGTCGTTCGCGAACTGCTCGTCGACCTCGACCACCGCCACCGGGCCGCTGGCGCGGATCGTCGCGTGGTGCCGGGCCAGCCGCAGCGGGGCCGCCTGCTCGGTCGACGCGCCGGGGCGGCGGGCCCGGAGCTCGCCGATCCCCCGGATCGTGTCCTCCGGCTGGTCGGACACGGTCGGCAGGTCGTCCCACCCGGCGCGGGCGGTGGCCTCGGGCCGGGGGACCCCGAGGGTCGCGACCTGACCGGCGCTGACCCGGATCGGCTCGGACGCGCCGGGGACCGCGACCGACACCGCCCCGCGGGTCACCGCGACCTCGCCGAGCGCGCCGATCGACCCGACCACGAGCTCGGTCCCGAGGACGGTGACGTCGCCGGTCGGGACCGACAGCCGCGCGGTGGTCCCGTCGACGTGGGCGACGTCCGCCCGGATCCGGCCGGTGTCGACCCGCGCGGACCGCGAGCGGCGCCGGTCGAGCGCCACCGACGTCCCCCGGTCGAGCACCAGGGTGGTCCCGTCGGCGAGCGCGACCTCGGCCCGGCTCGCGGCGTCGGTGGTGACGGTGGCGCCGACCGGGACGGCGTCTCCGGGCCCGGCCGGCCGACAGTCCGGCGCGCACACCGCGACCCCGGCCCCGATGGTCGGGCCGATCGCCCCGGACCACGCCCCCGGCGCGCTCCGGAGCCCGACGACCGCCACCGCGGCAGCGGCGGCGAGCGCCCCGGCGACGCCCAGCCCGACCGCGACCCGCGCGGGCTTCGTCCATCCCGATCCGGGCGGCGCGACCGGGACCGGCGCCGTGCGCTCGGCGAGCACCTCGACCCCGAGCGCGTCGTCACCCGCGGCCCGGACGAGCTGCTCGACCCGTCGTAGCGCCGCGAGCGACGCGGCGCACCGGGCGCAGGTCTCGACGTGGCGGACCAGCGCCGGATCCGCCGTGCCGTCGAGCAGGTCGGTCAGCGCGTCGTCGACGTGATCGCAGGTCACGGGGCCTCCACGGGCAGGGCGGAGCGCAGGCGGACGAGCGCGCGGCTCGCCCGCTTCCGCGCGGTGGGCTCGTCGATCGACAACAGGGCCGCGATCTCGGCGTACCCGAGCTCGCCTTGGTACCGGAGGACCAGGATCTCGCGGTCGCCGGGCTCGAGCCGCGACAGGGCGTCTCGGGCCGCCCGCGCCCGCTGTCCGGCCTCGACCGCCGCGTGGGCGTCGACGTCGGCGACCGGATCGCGGACCAGGTGCAGCCGGGCCGCCTGGCGGGCCGACCTCGTCCGGTCCTTCGCGCACAGGTTCCGCGCGATCCCGCACAGGAACGCCCGGAGCGAGCCGTCGCCGCGCCAGTGCCGGAGCGCGTCCACCGCGGCGACGAACGTGTCCTGGGCGAGCTCGGCGGCCCGGTCCGGTCGACCGACCAGCGCCACGCACACCCGCTCGACCGCCGCCCCGTGCTCGACCGCCGCGGCGCCGATCGCGTCGCGGAGGCGACCCGCGGCGATCAACGCGGCGATGCCGGAGTCGTCCATCTGGTCCATCTTGCCCCGCGCGGGGTTCGGAGTCGGCATGGTCCCTCGACCCCGGTGACCGCGGCGGGTCGTTCCGTGACCGGTCCCACCGAAAAATCGTCGGTTACAGAGAGCGCATGGGCACCGTGTCGATCCTCCTCGCCAGCGCCGGGTGCGCGACCGCTCCGGCGGCCCCGGTCGACTGCGCGGGGGTGTACGCCGCGACCGTCGTCAGCCTCGGGCCGGTGATCGCGGGCGGCGGCGCAGGGCCCGCGCGGTTCCCGTCCGCGTCGGACTACGTCGCCCGGTGCGCGGCGCTCGGGTTCGACGCCGACCAGCTCCGGTGCCTCGCGCCGGACGTAGCCCGGGCCGATCCGGCCGGGTGCGCCGCCGCCCTCGGGCCCGCCCGCGATCGGGTGGACGAGCTGGCGGCGTGGTTCGCCGAACACACCGTTCTTCCAGGAGGATCCACCCCGTGAGCGACGACCGTCCCGACGACGCGCCCCCCGACGACGGCCCGCGCCGGTTCCCGCGCGGGTTCGCGTTCGAGATTGACCCCGAGCGGATCGAAGACACGCTGACCGGGCTGCGGAACCGGCTGCGCGAGTCGTTCGTCGCCGGGCGGTACACCAAGGTCCGGCTGTCGTATCGCGGCAAGTCGATCGGCCCGGACATCCCGCTGGCGGTGTTCCTCGCCGGCGAGGGCGTCGCGTTCTGGCTGCTGTCGCCCTTGGCCGCGCTGCTGGTCAACCTCGGGGCGAAGGTGATGCTCGACGTGGAGTTCGTCCACGAGGCCGACGAGCTCGTCCAGGAGGGGCTCGCGCTGTACCTCGAGGGCGAGATCGACGGGGCGGAGCGGAAGTACCGCGAGGCGCTCGACAAGCGCGCGGACGACCCGTCGGCGCTGTACAACCTCGGCACGCTGCTCCGGGTGAGCGGGCGGAAGGAAGAGGCGCTGGTGGCGCTGCGCAAGGCGGCGATGGGGCCCGAGGGTCACCCGGACGTGAAGCGGGCGGCCGAGGCGGTCGACAAGCTCGCGGGTGGGCCGACGCGCGCGCTTTGAGCCTCATCGTTCCACCAGTGGAACGATGTGTCGCACCGGATGGGGACCGCCGGGTGACCGCGGAGGGTTACTCGCGTGCATCGTCATGGAGGTGCTCTTGCGGAACCTGTTCCTCGCGCTGTCCGGCCTGCTCGTGTCGATCCCCGCCGTCGCGGCCGACACCTACGACATCGACCCGGTCCACAGCACCGTGCTGTTCTCGGCGCTCCACTTCAACGCGTCGCACTTCTACGGCCGGTTCGACAACACGACCGGCGTGGTCGTGATCGACGAGGCCAACCCGGCGGCGTCGAAGATCGAGGTCATCACCAAGGTCGACTCGATCTCCACCTGGGACCAGAAGCGGAACGACCACCTGAAGAGCCCGGACTTCTTCAACGCGGCGCAGTTCCCCACGATCAAGTTCGTGTCGAAGAGCTTCAAGAAGACCGCCACCGGCTGGGCCGTCACGGGCGACTTCACCCTCCACGGCGTCACCAAGCCGCTCACGGTCGAGTTCACCAAGGTCGGCGAGGGCGACGACCCGTGGGGCGGCCACCGCGCCGGCTGGGAAGGCCAGTTCTCGATCAAGCGCAGCGACTACGGGATGACCTTCATGAACCCCGGCATCGGCGACGACGTGAAGTTGATCGTCAGCCTCGAGGGCGTGAAGAAGAAGTAGATGCTCCAGTCCCTCGCGCTCGGGATCGCCGTGCCGGCCGCCGTGGCGGTGGTCGGGGCCGCGATCGTCCGCTCCGGCGGGATCCGGGCGCGGTGGGCCCCCGGCGCGGTGGTCGCGGTGGCCACCCTCGCCGGCGCGCTCGCGATCGGGATCCGCCCGCGGGTCCCGGTCGAGCTGGTCGACTTCGTGGGGCCGCTGGTCGTGATCGGGGCGGTGTTCGCCGCGATCCGCCCGCTCGTGGGATTGGCGGCTGGCCGGTGGCTCGGCGCGGCGTGGCTCGCGGTCACCGGCGTCGGCTGGACGTGGATCCTGTGGCCGCTGGTCCAGTACCGGTGGACGCCCGGGATCGCGGTCGGGTGGGTCGCCGCGGCCGCGATCGGCACCACCGCCCTCGCCGTCGCCACCCCGCAGCTCGCGCAGGACCGCCGGTGGGCGGCCGCGTACCTCGCCGCGGTGGCCGCGGGCGCCGCGGTGGCGCTGGCCGGTGCGGCGGCGATCCGGGACGGGACCTCGGCGGTGGCGACCGGGATCGTCCCGCTGGCGGTGCTGATCGGCGGCGGGCTCGCGTTCAGCGCCACCCCGCCGGCAGGGGCGGCGTGGCTGCTCGCGGCGACGCTCGGGGTCTCCGTCGCGCGCGGGGCGGGACGGACCGCGTTCGCGGCCGGGATCGCGCTCGGCGGAGCGGCGGCGACGGTGCTGGCGGCGAACCGCGGGTAGCTACGGGACGACCTCGAGCTCGACCATCGCGGTGGCGCTGCGGGCCCGCGCCGTCAGGTACACCATCCCCGGCGCCACCCCGGTCACCGCGCAGCTCAGCGGCCCACCCGCCGCGACCGTCAGCACCGCGGGGTTCGAGGTGGTCCACCGGACCGGGCCGGGATCGATCGGCGCCCCGCCGGAGGTGGCGGTGATCGCGAGCGTGACCGGCTCCCCGACCCGGACCGTCGGCGGCGGGGCGACGAACGCGAGCGCCGCCTCCACGTCGACCCGGAGCGTCCACGCGACCCGCGCCCCGCCCCACTCGGCGACCACCTGGACCTCGCCCGGGGCCTCGGCGACGATCCGATCGCCGTCGACCCGCGCGATGCCCGGCTGCGACACCGTCCACACCACCCCTTCCGGCTCGGTGCCGTCGTCGAGCACCGCGCGAGGACCCTCGACTGGCCCGAGCCGGTCCACCTCGACCTCGACCGGCCCCTCCAGCTGGAGCTCCGGGCGCCCCGGTGCTCCGCACCCGAGCAGCACGAGCAGGTGGGTCGACACGCACGCTCCTTAACCGCTCACGACCGCGCGACGGTCAACGGAGCGTGTCGATCGTGATCGACGCCGGATCCGCCGCCGCCAGCTCGGCGACCCACGCCCCGAGCCGGAGGTGGGACGCGTCGGCCGGGAACTGCCGCAGCGCCGCGTCCGCGGCCACCCACCGCTCCCCGAGCCGGACCTCGGCCCACGCGTGGAGCGCGAGCTCCGGCCCGTCCGGACCGTCGACGTACACCCGCCCGGCGGCGGTCCGCGCGTCGAACCCGGCGGCCCGCGCGGCCTCGACCAGCGCGACCGCGTGCTCGGTGCAGTCCCCTCGCCCGGCCGCGAGCGCGGCGGCGCCGTCGTCCGACCCGACCACCACCGCGTCGACCAGCCGATCCGCCACATCGTCGACCACCGCCCGGACCCGGACCCGCTCCGGCGGCAGCTCGGCGTCGATCGGCGCCTCGACCCGGACCTCGACCCCGTCGACCCGGACCACCCCGACGTGCGATCGCCGGGCGTTCGGGAACCGCTGGACCGGGATCGCCAGGATCCGCGCCGGATCCACCGGCTCCGGGTCCGGCGGCCGCCGGTCGACCCGCACCGCCGCGATCCGCCCGGTCGCGGCGGCGATCGGCCGTCCCCCCGCGTCGAGCGTCACCACCGATCGTCCGGCCGGCGTGGTCCACCCGATCCGGGTCGTGGCGCCGTCGGGGTCGGTCTCGAGGTCGACCACGGCCGGCTCGACGGTCCCGGCGGACCGATCGAGCACCCGGATCGGGCCCGGACCGGTCGGCGGCCACACGTCCGGCGCGTCGACCCGCTCGGGGCCGGTCCGCACGCGCTCGGGGGTCCAGTCGATCCACCCGTCGTCCGCCAGCGCGACCGCCGACCGGACCACGACCGGGTCCCCGTCGAGGTCGAGCCACAGGGTCGTCCGCCGGACCACCGCCCGGTCCCCGACGGTCCGCGCCTCGATCCCGATCGGCCGACCGGCGACCGACACCGACCACCACTCGGTCGCCGCCCCGTCCCCAGACCCGGCCGCAGAACCCGGAGCCCCGGCCCACGGATCCGCGCGACAGGCGCCGATGACAGCGAGGAACACGCCCGCTATGCTGGACCGGCCGACGGAGAACGGATGGACCTCGTCACCGTCACCGCGTTCGCTCCGGGAGACGGGCCGTCGCCCGCGGGACCGGAGGCGCTGCTGGTCCGCCCGCAGCTCGGCCTGCTCGCGGTCGCCGACGCCCCGTCCGGTGGCGACGCGGCCCGCGCGGGGGCGAGGCTCGCGCTCGAGCTGGTCCGGGCCCACGTCGAGCGCAACGAGGACCTGCTGCACCGGTTCCGCCGCCACCCGACGCCGGAGCTGCGCGCCCAGACGCGCGATCTGGTCGAGGAGGCGTTCGCCCGCGCCGCCCAGGAGGTGTACGCGTTCGCCCGCGCCCGCCGGGGCAGCGAGCGGCGCCGCGCCGTGCGGGTGACCCTCGACGTGCTGCTGGTGCTCGACACCGCCGCGTTCGTCGGGCACGTCGGCGACGGCCGGGTGTACCTCGTGCGGCGCGGCCTCGTCCACCAGCTCACCGTCGACCACTCGCGCAGCGACGAGGCGCACGAGCTCGCGGCGACCGCGGGACCCGCGAGCGCAGGCTCCGGCGCCGCCCAGCGCAGCACCCGGGCCCTCGGCCCCGAGCCCCGGGTCGAGGTCGCGTCGGCGTGGATGGAGGTCGCTCCGGACGACCGGTTCGTGCTGTGCGCCGCCTCGCTCCACCGCGGCGTCCCCGAGGCCGTGCTCCACGGGCGGTTCACCTCCGACCACCTGTCGGCGCTCGCCCGCGGCCTCGTCGCCGACGCCGGCAACCTCCCGGTGCTGGCGATCGGCGCCCAGCTCGGGAGCGGCGAGCCGTTCACCGCGGACTCGGCCCAGGCCCGCCTCGCGATCCTCGCCCCGATGCCGCTGTTCGCCCACTGCACCGAGCGCGAGCTCCGGATCGTGGCCCTCGCGACCCACCCGCGGCAGTTCCCGGGCGGGGCGGTGGTGTTCGAGGAGGGGCAGCCCGGCACCGAGCTGTACCTCGTGATCGCCGGCGCGGTCGACGTGGTGAAGAACGGCAACCCGATCGTCCGCCTCGGCCCTGGGTCCACGTTCGGCGAGATGGCGATGCTCGACGAGCCGGTCCGGTCCGCCACCGCCCGCACGGTCGACGAGACCGAGCTGATGGTGATCTCGCGCCAGGCGTTCTTCGCGATGCTCCGGGCGAACCCGCCGCTCGCGGTGAAGATCCTGTGGAACCTCACGCTGCGGCTGTCGGCCAACCTCCGCCAGACCAGCGCCCGGCTCGCCGAGCTGGAGCTCGACCGGCGCTGAGTCGTCCGGGCCGGGGGTAGACCACGCCCCGGTCACCGGCCGGCGCTACAGCCCGACCGGCGCGGCGGCCGTCGGATCGTCCTCGTACAGCTTGTACAGTGACCGGAAGAACCGCTTGCCGCGGACCTTCTGGGTGCACGAGTCCCAGCTGAACCACACGAAGTGGGCCTTGCCCTTGATCTGGTCGTACCGGACGAACTCCCACCGACGGCTGTCCTCGGAGTTGTCGCGGTTGTCGCCCATCACGAACACCACCCCGTCCGGGATCGTGATCGGCTGGTCGTCGCGCGGCCAGTTCGCGAGCATCCCGGGCAGGCCGGCGTTGGTCAGCACCTGGTGCTCGAGGCCATCGAGGTTCTCGAGGTACCGTTTTGTCGGAGTTCCGCGACAGTTGTCGTCCACGAACTCGTACTTGTCGGTGTAGGTGCGCTCCTGGGCGACGCCGTTCAGGAAGATCTGGTTGTTCCGAACGACGATCTGATCGCCCGGGATCGCGACCACCCGCTTGATGTAGTGGAGCGACTCGTCCTTCGGGTACCGGAACACGATGATGTCACCGCGCGCCGGATCGCCCCAGTCGAGCACCTCGAACCGGGGGACGACCCACACGTTCTCCATGAACGGGATCTCCACCAGCACGGCCGGGATCCACAGCCCGTAGCTCGCCTTGTTGACCACGACGTGATCGCCGATCAACAGCGTGGGGACCATCGACCCGGACGGGATCCGGAACGGCTCGAACACGTAGGTCCGGATCAGGAGCACCGCGAGGATCGCCGGCAGCCACGTCCGAACGACATCGGCCACCCAGGCCCCGGGCCCCTTCGGGCGGTCGTCGTCCAAGAGATCGGTACTCACTGCGTCTCCGTCAGGCCGCCCGACTCTAACCCGCCCGCCGGATACGGTGCGCCACGAGGCCCGATCCCACGTGGACCCGACCGTCTTCGCCCGCGCGTTCGCCCGGCCGCCGGCGCTGCTGACCCCGACCCGCGGGTTCGCGGCGGTGGCGGCGGTGTTCACCCCGACCCTCGATCTGGTGCTGATCCGACGCGCCGAGCACCCGTCGGATCCGTGGTCGGGGCACGTGTCGTTCCCGGGCGGCCGGGTGGAGGCCTCGGACCCGGATCCACTCGCGGCCGCGATCCGCGAGACGGCCGAGGAGATCGGCCTCGATCTGACCGAGGGCGCGCCGGTCGGCCAGCTCGACGACCTCGCCGCTGTCGGCGGGCGTCCGGGGCTGGTGATCCGCCCGTTCGTGTTCGTCGCGCCGGTCGAGCCGGCGGCCCTCACGCCGAACCGCGAGGTCGCCGGGATCCACACGATCGGCCTCGACCGCCTGCTCGCCGGCGACGGCCGGACCACGATGACCTGGACCCGCGACGGCGGCTCGATGGTGCTCCCGTGCGTCGAGTTCGACGGGCAGCGGCTGTGGGGGCTGACCCTGCGGATGATCGACGATCTGCTCGACCGGATCGATGGGGGCGGGATCGGCCTGCGACGCGCCGCTCGACCCGAGGGTCCGTCGGCCGGATAGCAGATCGCGGGGAGGACGATTGGCCGCCGAGTTCGTGATCGGGCAGCCGTGCGAGGTGAAGCGGGCCCTCGGCGGAGGCGACGTCGACGCCGGGACGCTCGAGCTGTCGCGCCTGCTGAAGGTCCGAGAGATCGCGCGGGCGCTCGAGGCCCAGGCGGCCGAGCACGGCGTCGACCCGGGGACCCTGGTCGCGCACCACCGGCGGCGGGTCGTCGGCGGCGAGAGCTCCACCGTCGAGGTGACGCAGCCCGAGCTCGTCGCCGACGCCGCCCAGCTCGACCCGCTCGCGTCCCACTGCGTCGGGTGCCCGATGAACGTGTTCGATTCGGTGTTCGGGTGCTACACGGCGCTCCAGTACCCGATCGGCCGCGTGGTGGAGCAGCACCTGCTCGACCGGCTCCAGCCGGCGGACGAGGCCGGCGGGTTCCTGCTGCTGAGCGCGATCCGCGACCTCGGGTACACCGGAGCGCCGATCGCGCAGCTCCGCGGGCACCTGTTCGAGGCCGACGTCGCCCCCACGCGGGCGCTCGATCCTGGGCTCGATCCGGGGTTCGATCCGGGCGACGCCGAGGGGACCACCGTCAGCGCCGACAGCCTGTGGCACGCGTGGCTCGCGATGGGTCCCCAGCTCGCGCCCGGGCACCTGATGATGCTGCTGGTGTGGCTGGGCGCGCTCCGCCTCGACGGCGAGGTCCCGCGGGACGGCGCGTCGCTCGCGGCGCTGGCCGGGCTCGCGGACCCGGACCAGCGGCTGGCCCGGACCACGATCGACCTCGGACCGCCGGCAGGTCCCGAGCTCGGCCCGATCAAGGCCCTGCTGTTCGCCGCGTACGCCGCGTGGATCGGCGATCTCCCGCTGTCGGTCGACGCCTGAGGAACCTGCTCGCCCGAAGCGGCGGAGGGCCGGTCAGCTCGCGATCGAGTCCGTGAGCAGGGCCTGGACCTCGCCGAGCCACTGCGACAACCGGATCGGCTTCCACAGGACGCGCGCGCCGACCTGCCGGGCCCGCTGCTCGACCGACGGCGAGGCCTGGCCGGTGAACAGGATCGACGGCACGCCGGGGTACCGGTCGGCCAGCGACTCGAGGAACTCGAGCCCGGTGCGGCCGCCGAGCCGGTGATCCACGCACACCAGCGACAGCTCGCCCTGGAGCGACGCGAGGGTCGCCTCGGCGTCTTCGACCGAGGTGGAGCCGACCGCGCGGTACGCCGGCAGCGACAGGTCGATCGCGTCCCGGAGCACCGAGACCAGGTCCTCCTCGTCGTCGACCAGCAAAATGACCGGTTTCACGATGACGGCTCCGGGTCTCGACGGTTGCGGGCGATCGAGGATTACCACAGCGGACCCGGGTTCGCACCTGCAATGTCCGCGAAGCGCCGGTTCGGCCGGATCCGCTGAAAAATGCAGGGTCGACCGTCGAGGCGCGGCGCGCGATCCACCCGCGGCCCGACGGCCGACGTGGATACGAGGACAAGGGAACCGCTCCCCGAGGCCTGCCGGATGACCGAAGCTCCGTACGCGTCGCTCGCTGACTTTGCCGCCACGTTCGACCCGAACGGCGGAACCCTCCCGGGATGGGTCCACCCGGACGCCGCGGCGCAGCGCGTGCTGGACGCCGTCGGGATGCGGAACCGCCTCGAGGACATCCTCGACACCGTGGTCGCGCTCCAGCGGGCCGAGTGGCTCCACGACGGCGTGTACGCCGGCCCATCCGCGATGCCCACCGTGTACCGCGACGTGCTGCACGCGGCGCGGACCCTCCGGATCGCCGTCCCGCCCGCGATCCTCGCCGGGAGCACGATGCGCGGCCAGGGCTGCTTCGGGACCGACGGCCGGGCGTTCCTGTACCTGTCGACGTACTTCTTCGATCCCGCCACCGAGGGAGAGCGCAGGTTCCTCGCCGGTCGGCTGTGCGGGCACATCGCGGCGCACCAGGTGACCGCGGCCACCCTGTACGCCCTGCTGGTCGACCACAACGGGATCCGGTCCCTGGCGCGCAAGGCGGTCGGGCCGATGCTCGAGATCGTGCTCGCACCGCTGTCGGTCGGGGTGCGCCTCGCGTTGTCGCGGTGGCACCGCGCGGCCGAGATCACCGCCGACCGCGCCGGGCTGCTGTGCTGCGGCGACCTCGAGTCCGCCGGGCGAGCGCTGCTGCGGATCTCCCTCGGGCGGACCCCGGACGTCGACGTGGCGACCTACCTCGACCAGCTCAAGGGGTCCCGCGCGAGCCCCGGGCGGTGGACCGAGCTGCTGGCGGACCAGCCGTTCACCCACAAGCGGCTCGAGGCGTTGGCGGCGTTCGCCCGGTCGGAGGTGTGGGTCCGCCTCACCGGGCAGGCGGTCGACGACCCGATGTCGCGCGACGCGCTCGACAAGCTGACCAGCCGGCTGCTGGGGGTGTCGTGATGAACGGGGAGCGGTTCCGCGGGGGTCCCCACCCCGAGCGGCTGATCCAGGAGGCGCTCGAGGACGCGGGCGACCCCGCCGGCGCGTTCCTGTGGCGTCGGGTGTGCCGCGACCTCGACGGCGAGGTGCGGATCGCGGTGGTCTCCCGCGACGACGGTGTGACGTCCAGGGCGATCCGGGCGCTCGGCGCTCGGTTCCCGCGGATCGAGTGGATCCCGCTCCGGGTCGAGTCCGCCGGCGACGCGCTCCACCCGACCCTCGGCGCGGTCGATCGCCTGCTGTCGGTCCACGCGCTGGTGTGGGCCACCCCGGCCACCGCCCCGCTCGGGGCCGAGGAGCGCGCCGGGATGACCGCGATCGTCGACGCCGGCGCGCCGAGCCGTCGGGTGGTGGCGGTCGCCGACACGGACCTCGTGGCCCAGATGACCGACGACCCCGAGAGCGAGCTCGCCGAGGTCGTCCACCGGGCGCGGTCGTTGTCCGGCGCCGACTGGGAGGTCCTGCGGCTCGACGCGCTCGACGGGTGGGTCGATCCGCTGTGCGCCGATCCGATCGCGCTGGCCCGCGAGCGACGCCGGGCGGTGGCGCAGGTCCTGCTCCGCGACGCTCGACGTCGGGCCGACCAGGCGGTGGAGCTCGCGGCCGCCGAGGTCGAGCGGGTCGACCGGCTGCTCGCCGCCGAAGACGCCGTCCTCGACGCCGAGCGACGCCGGGGTCAGCGCACCGCCGCCCACCTGCTCGGGGCGATGCGCCGCCAGACCGAGCGCCTGCTGATGGACCTCCGCACGTTCCTCCACGCGCTCGAGGCGGATCTGGCCGGCCAGATCGACGCGGTGCGCGACCTCGACACCGTCCGGCGGACCCTCCCGCACTGGCTCCACCACGTGGTCGAGCGGTGGATGGCCGATCGGCTGTCGACCTGGCGGGCGGACGTGCTCCGCGACCTGTCCGAGCTGGCGCTCGCCGCGTCGGACCTCGAGCGGGCCGAGCTGCTGGTCCCGGCCCTCCACACCGCCCCGGTCCGGACCGAGGCCGGGTGGGGCCAGCGCCTCGGGGTGACCGCGGCGGTCGGCGGCGGCGCCGCGCTGCTCGCGTTCGGGATGTGGATCCCCGGCCTGCTGGCGGTGACCGGCGGGATCGCGTGGTCGGCCCTCGGTCGGCGCGCGGCCCAGGCGACCACCCGGCGGGCGCTGGTCGACGCTGCGACCGAGGCGGTCCGCAAGATGGGTCAGGACGCGGATCGGCTCCTGCGCGACCAGATCGCGACCCTCGAGGACGACCTCGACCGGCTGGGCGAGCACCGGGCGGCCGAGGTCGGGCGGGCCCGGCTCGACCAGCGCGGCGCGCTCGACCAGGAGCGAACGACCCGCGCCCAGCGCCTGTCCACCCTGACCGAGGTCCGGGACGGGCTCGACCGGCGGATCGCGGCGATGGACGCGGAGGTCACCCCGTGACCACCGCCCTCGACGAGTTCGTCCGACGCCGGGAGCGCGGCGCCGACCTGCTCGACGCCCTGGCCGACGTGGTCGCCCAGACGGACCTGCCGGACGACGGCCCGACCGCGCCCGGCCCGTTCCTCCGGTCGACCGCCGAGCGGGTCCGCCAGGGCCGGTTCGTGGTCCTGCTGCTCGGGTGCTTCTCGTCGGGCAAGTCGACGCTGCTGAACGCGCTGCTCGGCCAGCCGGTGCTGCCGGTCAAGGTGAACCCGTGCACCGCGATCCTGACCGAGCTCGTGTACGCCGACGCGCCGCGGGTCGCGGTCCGGTACCGGGGCGGCGCGGTCGACGAGATGGACGTCGACCAGTTCGTCGACGCGTTCCAGCTCCGCACCGCCAGCGAGGCCGAGGCCGGCGCCGAGGCGTCGGATCGGTTCGGCGACGTGGAGCGGGCGGTGATCGGCTATCCCCTGCCCCTGCTCCGCAACGGCGTGGTGCTGATCGACAGCCCCGGCCTCGACGACGACCCGATCCGCACCGCGCGCACCCTCGCGAGCCTGCCGGACGCCGACGCCGTGATCGTGGTGCTGTCGGCGAACCGGTTCCTGACCGACCTCGAGCGGCGCACGCTCCGGCGCGACCTGCTGCCGCTGGGGCTGCGAAACCTGTTCTTCCCGGTGACGATGATCGACCTGCTCGCGTCGCTGGCCGACGACCCGGACGTGGCCCGCGCCGATCTCGTCGGCCGGGCCCGGGAGTTCCTCGGGCCGCTGTGCGCGGTGTCCGGCGAAGACCGGTTCGGCGAGCGATTCTTCCCGCTCGATGCGCGATCCGGCCTCCGGGCGCGGTGGGATCGCCAGGGACGCCGGCGGCGCGAGCCGATCGACGAGGCCGGGCTCGACGCGAGCGGCCTGCGGGCGTTCGAGGAGGCGCTCGAGCGGTTCCTGGTCGACGAGCGAGGCCGGGCGCAGCTCGCCCACCTCCACCACACCGCGGTCCGGATCCGGGACGAGGTCCGCCGGATGGCCGAGCTCGACCGGGCCACCGCCCGCCAGAGCGTCGAGCAGCTCCGCAAGCGACAGGAGGAGCTCGAACCTGCGTTCCGCGAGCTCGACGCGATCGCGCGCCGGGTCGCCCGGACGGTCGACGGGTTCGTGGATCGGCAGCAGGTGCTGGTCTGGCAGGACCTGCGGGACTTCATGGCCCGGACCGAGGCCGAGCTGCCGGAGGCGGTCGCCGGGTTCGAGCTCGGCGGGCTCGCGGGGATCGACCTGTTGACCGGCCGCGGGCGGGCCCGGGTCGAGGCCACCCTCCGCAAGCAGCTCGAGGAGTGGATCGACGGCCGGGTGTCCGCGTGGCAGCAGTCCCTGCGGCCCCGGATCGAGACGTCGCTGCGGGAGCTCCGGCGCGAGCTCGCCGCCGACGCCGCGGACTTCGACGCGCTGGCCGAGTCGATCGTCACCGACTTCGCCGGCGGCGCGCTGCACGTCCCCGGGACCGACAGCGGCGAGCCGAAGGTCGATCCGGTCGAGCGGTGGTTCGCGGTGGCGATGGGCGCGGTCCTGCTGTCGCCGGGGGCGATGGCGGCGGGCTGGTCCGAGGGGTACGAGGGTGCGCTGAAGGGCGCCGCGAGCCGGCTCGGGGTCCGCCTCGCGCTGCTGACGCTCGGGGCGCTGCTCGGCCCCGTCGGGTGGGCCGGGATCGCGCTGTACGTGGTGTCGGACGCGGTGCTGCTCGCGTTGACCGGCGGGTCCCAGCTCAAGCGCCTGCGGGACCACGTGG
>JBEBJW010000036.1:0-14998 GCA_040079715.1 Myxococcota bacterium
CCTTCGTCGGCGTCGGCCGGGCCGATCGTCAGCGCGCCGGCCCCGCGGGCGAACGCCGGGTGCCACACCTCCCACCGGACGACCGGGAGCGAGTCGCGGAGCAGGTCGTACGCGGTGGTCACCGTCGCGCCGTCGAGCCGGGCCCACGCGGCGATCACCGCGGTCGGGCCGCGGCCGTCCGTCCGACACACCGCCACCCGCCCGTCGTCGGCGAGCGCGAGCAGCGCGGGGCTGCCGTCCTCCGCCGTCGCCGCCACCACGTGGTCGTAGGTCGCGAACGCCCGCACCACCAGCCGGTGGACCCGGCGGCCGCGGATCGAGGTCATCGCGGCCGCGTAGCCGCGGGCGAGCTGGTCCAACCGCGCCGCGTCGACCGCCACTCACACCACCGGACGTTCGCGGTACTCGCCGAACACCCGCCGGAGCGCGTCGGCGATCTCCCCGAGCGTGGCGCCCGCCTGGACCGCGGCGAAGATCGTCGGCATCAGGTTGTCGGTCCCGGCGGCGGCCTGCTGGACCGCGTCGACCGCGTCCCGCGCCCGGATCGCGTCGCGGGCGGCCCGGTGGGCCCGGACCGCCGCGATCTGCTCGGCCTCGATCGCCTCGTCGAGCCGGAGCCCGGCCCCGGCGTGGGCCGCGCCGTCGACGAACTTGTTGACCCCGACCACCACCTGGTCGCCGCGCTCGATCGCGAGCTGCGTGCCGTAGGCGGCGGTCTGGATCTCGCGCTGCGGGAACCCGGCCTCGATCGCCGCGACCATCCCGCCCATCGCGTCGATCTCGGCGATCAGCCGGGTCGCCTCGGCCTCGAGCTCGTCGGTGACGGCCTCGACCGCGTACGCGCCGCCGAGCGGATCGACGTACCCGGCGACCCCGGACTCGTGCCCGATCACCTGCTGGGTCCGGAGCGCGAGCAGCGCGCTGTCCGCCGTCGGGAGCGACAGGGCCTCGTCGCGGCCGTTGGTGTGGAGCGACTGGGTTCCGCCGAGGACCGCCGCCAGGGCCTGGATCGTCACCCGGACCACGTTCACGTCGATCTGCTGCGCAGTGAGCGTGCTGCCGGCGGTCTGGGTGTGGAACCTGAGCGTCAGCGACCGCGGGTCCTTCGCGCCGAACCGGTCGCGCATGATCCGCGCCCACATCCGGCGGGCGGCGCGGAACTTCCCGACCTCCTCGAGCAGCTGGTTGTGGGCGTTGAAGAAGAACGACAGGCGCGGGGCGAACGCGTCGACCGCGAGCCCGGCGGCGATCGCGGCCTCGACGTACGCGATGCCGTCCGCCAGGGTGAACGCCAGCTCCTGCGCGGCGGTGCTGCCCGCCTCGCGGATGTGGTACCCGCTGATCGAGATCGTGTTCCACTGCGGCACGGTCGCGGCGCACCACCGGAACAGGTCGGTCACGATCCGCATGCTCTGCCGCGGCGGGTAGATGTAGGTCCCGCGGGCGATGTACTCCTTGAGCACGTCGTTCTGGATCGTGCCCCGGAGCCGATCGAGCGGCACTCCGCGCTCGGTCGCCACCGCGGCGTACAGCGCGATCAGGGTCGACGCCGTCGCGTTGATCGTCATCGAGGTGCTGACACGGTCGAGCGGGAGGCCGTCGAGCAGCGTCCGCATCTCGGCGATCGAGTCGATCGCGACGCCGACCCGGCCGACCTCGCCGCGGGCCATCGGGGCGTCGGAGTCGTACCCCATCTGGGTCGGCAGGTCGAACGCCACCGACAGGCCGGTCGTCCCCTGGGACAGCAGGTACCGGTACCGCTCGTTCGACTGCCGGGCGGTGCCGAACCCGGCGTATTGCCGCATCGTCCACAACGACGCGCGGTACATCGTCGGCTGGACCCCGCGGGTGTACGGGAACTCGCCCGGCAGCCCGATCGCGTCGACCGGGGGCAGGTCGCGGTCCGTGTACAGGGGCGCCACCGGCTCCCCGCCGGACCGGGTGAGGTTCGGGCGCTCCGGGACCTTCGCGACCGCCCGGGGGTACACGACCTCGCGCCACCGCCGGAGATCGTCGTCCGTCACTCGACCACCACCAGCAGCGCGTTCGCGTCGACCGCGGTCCCGGCGGTGACCGCGACCTCGATCACCGCGCCGTCGATCGGGCTGCGGAACTCGTTCTCCATCTTCATCGCCTCGACCACCACCAGCACCTGGCCGGCGTGGACCGCGTCGCCGACCTTGACCAGCACCCGGGCGACCGCCCCCGGCATCGGCGTCCGCAGCGCGCCCTCGACCGACCCGGTCAGCGCGTGCAGCGCCGCGTCACGGGGATCGACGATCTCGCCGGTGAGCCCGTGGCCGTCGACCTGGGCGGTGACCCGGTCTCCGTCGACGTGGACCGCGACGGCCCGCCGCCCGCGCTCGTCGTCGAGCCACCACTCCGCCGCCCCGAGCGCGCCCGCCGCCACGTCCCGCGCGGGCCCGTCCCCGATCGCGACCCGGTACCCGCCGCCCGGGCGAGCCGTCACCGACACCGCGGTTCGAACGCCGCCGATCTCGATCTCGTACGTCAACGGCCCCTCCTCGACCATCCGGTGGCGCGCTTCCACGGGGACCCCGTCGCCGCGGTCGCCGTCGCCGGAGACCGCTTGCGGTCGGCCTCGAATCGGGCGATCGCGGCTGCGATCCGCACGTCGTCGAGGTCCTCCGGGGGCTGGAGTTTCGCGTGGAGCCAGTCGGGGGTGATGAACCCGGTGTCGTACTCGCCCCGAATGAACGCCGGATCTTCGAACACCGCGTGGAAGAACGGGATCGAGGTCGGCACGCCGACGAGGTGGTAGTCCGCCAGCGCCCGCCGGGCCCGGGCGATCGCCTCGGTCCGATCGCGGCCCCACACCACCAGCTTCGCGATCATCGGGTCGTAGTGGATCGGGACCTCCATCCCCTCGACCACCCCGGCGTCGACCCGGACCCACGGCCCGGTCGGCTCGCGGTACCCGTGGAGGGGTCCCGGCGCGGGCCGGAAGTTCTCCGCGGCGTCTTCGGCGTAGATCCGGCACTCGATCGCGTGGCCGGTCTGGCGGAGATCGTCCTGGGCGAACCACAGCGGCTCGCCGGCCGCGACCCGGAGCTGCGCCTGGACGAGATCGATCCCGGTGACCATCTCGGTGATCGGGTGCTCGACCTGCAGGCGGGTGTTCATCTCGAGGAAGTAGAACGCGTCGGCCTTCGCGTCGTACAGGAACTCGCAGGTGCCGGCGCCGACGTACCCGACGGCCTTGGCGGCCGCGACCGCCGCCGCGGTCAGCTTCTGCCGGGTGGCGTCCGGCAGGACCGGGCACGGCGTCTCCTCGACCACCTTCTGGTGCCGGCGCTGGATCGAGCAGTCGCGCTCGAACAGGTGGACCGTGGTCCCGGCGAGGTCGGCCAGGACCTGGATCTCGACGTGGCGCGGGTTCACCACCAGCTTCTCGATGTACACGCTGCCGTCGCCGAACGCCTTCGTCGCCTCCGACCGGGCCGAGGCGAGCGCGTCCGCCAGGTCCGCTGGCCAGTCGACCCGGCGCATGCCCTTGCCGCCGCCGCCCGCCGCGGCCTTCAGCATCACCGGGTAGCCGACCTCGGCCGCGATCCGCGCCGCCTCCTCCGGATCCGACACCGGCTCGACCGTGCCCGGCACCACCGGGACGTTCGCGGCGCGCATCCGCTGGCGGGCCGCCGTCTTGCTGCCCATCGCGGCGATCGCGTCCGGCGGCGGGCCGATCCACACCAGCCCCGCGTCGAGGACCCGCTGGGCGAACCCGGCGTTCTCCGACAGGAACCCGTAGCCCGGGTGGACCGCGTCGCACCCGGTCGCCCGCGCAACCTCGAGCAGCACCTCCTGCCGGAGGTACGACTTCGCCGAGGCCGCAGGCCCGATCGGGACCGCCAGATCGGCGAGCCGCACGTGGAGCGCCTCGCCGTCCGCCTCCGAGAACACCGCCACGGCCTCGAGCCCGCGCTCGTGGCACCCGCGGATCACCCGCGCGGCGATCTCGCCCCGGTTCGCGACCAGCACCCGCCGGAAAGGTCTGCCGTTCATGCGGCGCCGAGTAACCCGACCGGGCGGTCCGGCGCAGGGGCGGTGAACACCCGGCGGGCGGCGGTCACGTACGGTACATTCTCGCGTCATCCCGGGGCTCCTGTCTCATGCGCGCGCGTTCCGCAGTCCTGTCGGGCCTCGTCGCCCTGTCCGTCGTCGGCGTCGCCGTGGCCGGGGTCGTCCCGCGCGGCGACGGCAAGGTCCACGTCCGGGCCCACCCCCACCCGATCCTCGGCGAGGGCGAGCGCGACGGTGAGACCGAGGCCGAGCGCGAAGCCGGAGCCGAGCGCGAGGGCCGCGGCGATCGCCCCTCCCCGACCGAGATCGCCGAGGAGCAGGACGAGGAGTCGGCGCGCCACGCCCGCGAGGCGTGGGTCGAGCTCGCCCACCGGACCGCCCCCGGCACCGACTGGCGGAAGGTCGAGGAGCAGAACATCCGGTCGGCGATCGCGCGCCGCGGGGTCGCTCCGCCGCCGCCGATCGGCGAGTGGGTCGAGCGGGGCAGCACGAACCAGGCCGGCAGCATGTACGCCGTCGCGCGAACGACCGACGGGGCGTCGATCGTCGCCGGATCGTCGTTCGGCGGGGTGTGGAAGGCCGGGCTCGACGGGACGGGCTGGACGCCGCACGGCGACAACGTGTACGGCGGGGTCCACCACCTCGCCGTGCTCCCCCCGGACGTGGCCGGCGGCCCGGACGTGATGATCACGAGCCCCACGTGGGGCAACCTCGTGTTCCGGTCGGCGGACGACGGCGCGAGCTGGTCCAGCCCGGGCGGGCTCCCGGCGGACCTGGTGGGCGTGCGCCGGATCACCGTCGGGGCCGACGACACCGTGTGGCTCGTCGCCGCCACCGACCTCACCGGGCTCGTGTACCGGTCGACCGATCGCGGCCAGTCGTTCCAGCAGGTGCTGGACCTCGAGGGGTCGTGGGGCGACGTGTGGGTGCCGACCCAGCGCGCGGGCGAGGTGTACGCCGTGGGGGCGTACCAGGTGTTCGGGTCGACCGACAACGGCGCCCACTGGACCGGCCGCCCGTCGCCGGACGTGGCGAGCACGGGTCGGATCACCGGGTCGGAGGCGACCGATCCGCCGGTGCTGTACGTGGCGCCCGGCGGGTTCTACGGGGGCTACGGGGCGGTCCGGCTGTACCGGTCGGACGACGGGGGCGGGTCGTGGGACCGGCGCGGCGTGATGGAGGACTACTGGGAGGTCCTCACCGCCTCGATCCTCGACCCGAACCTCGTCGCGTACGGCGGGGTGAACCTGTACCGGTCGAACGACGGGGGCGACACGTTCCGTGCGGTCAACACCTGGGACCAGTACTACGCCCAGCCCGAGACCAAGCTGCACGCCGACATGATGGCGGTGAACGTGATCCCCGAAGCCGACGGGACCGAGACCTGGTACATCGGGTGCCACGGCGGGGTGTACGACTCGCGGACCCAGCTCCAGGGGGTGCGGAACCTGTCGATGACCGGGTTGCGGGTCGGCCAGTACTACTCCGTGTTCACCAACCGCGACGATCCCGGCGAGATCCTGGTCGGCGCGCAGGACCAGGGCCTGCAGTACGCGGACACCGACCCGCTCGGCGAGGCGGTGTTTCCGATGGAGCAGGTCACCTCCGGCGACTACGGCCACCTCGTGTCGACCGACGGCTCGCACGACTGGGTGTTCAGCGTGTACCCGGGGTTCGTGCTGGTGTGGCGCGGCACCGCCAACCCGACGCTCGACGGGTTCGACTTCCCGCCGGACCCGGTGTTGCCGTACTGGCTGCCGTTCCTCGCGCCGGATCCCCTCGGCGACAAGGACGCGGGGCTGTTCGCCGCCGGCCACCTGTGGCGGTTCTCGCGCGGCGGCGACGGGAGCTGGAACTGGGACCAGTTCTCGACCCGCTCGTTCACCGAGGAGCCGGGCGAGTTCCTGTCCGCCGTCGCGTTCTCGCCGGTCGATCCGACGCTCGCGTGGGGCGTGTCGTCGACCGGGCGGGTGTTCCGGAGCGAGAGCAGCGGTGAGAGCTGGGCCGACATCGGCGACGGGCCGGTCGGACCGTGGCTGTACGGCTCGGCGGTCGTCCCGTCGCACCTCGATCGAGACACCGTGTACATCGGCGGCTCGGGCTACGACGGTCCGTCGGTCCTGCGGAGCGTCGACAACGGCGCCACATTCGAGGCGTGGGATCAGGGCCTGCCGCCGACCCTCGTGTACACCCTGGTCGAGCTGTCCGACGGCACCGGGCGGCTCGTGGCCGGGACCGAGACCGGCGCGTACGTCCGCGACCCGGCCGTCGGCGAGTGGGTCGACGCGTCGGCCGGCCGCGCGCCGATCACCCAGTTCTTCAGCGCCGAGGTCCTCACGACCGAGAACACCGTCCGGTTCGCCACCTACGGCCGCGGCGTGTGGGATCTCCGGCTCGATCCGCAGGGCGAGGGCTGCTTCGCGACCCGCGACGCCGACGGCGACGGCGTGACCTGCGAGACCGACTGCGACGACGAAGACGCCACCGTGTTCCCCGGCGCGACCGAGTCGTGCGACGGCGTCGACAGCGACTGCGACGGCACCGCCGAGCCGGACGACGACGCGGACGGGGCGCTCGCCTGCGCCGACGACTGCGACGACCAGCAGCCCCTCGCCTACCCCGGCGCCACCGAGGTCGACTGCGACGGGATCGACAACGACTGCGACGGGGTCGAGTCCTGTCCGGACCCCGTGGGCGGCGGCGACGACGACGATGACGTCCCGTCGGGGGACGAGGGCGGCGGCTGCGGCTGCGCGACCGGCACCGGCGTCGGCGCGGGGTTCGGTTGGGCGCTCGTCGCGGCCGCGATCGGGCTGCGTCGCCGGTCGGTCGTCGGTCCGGGTCGCGGGGCGCGCTGACCCGACCGGGCCGATCAGCTCCCGACGATCCGGATGTCCCCGGATCCGGTCGACACGTCGATCGACACCTCGGCGTTCCCGGACGGGGTGATCCCGTCGAGCGACACGTCGCCCGAGCCGGTGTCGGTCGACAGCCGGTACTCGGCCGTCGGGACGACCACCAGCACGTCACCCGAGCCCGTGTCGACCGCGATCGCGTCCGTCACGGCGTCGACGTGCAGCTCGATGTCCCCCGAGCCGGCCGACGCGATCACCGTCGACACGTCGGCGCCGGTCACGACGAGGTCGCCGGAGCCGGTCTCGGCGTCGAGGCTGCCCGTCACCCCGTCCACCTCCAGATCGCCGCTGCCCGTCGACGCGATCACGTCGCCGTCGACCAACCGGAGCGTGACGTCGCCGGACCCGGTCTCGACCGCGACCCGGCCGGACAGCCCGTCGATCGTCACGTCGCCCGACCCGAGCTCGGCGTCGATCGTCGCAGCCGCGGGCAGGACCACGTCGTAGTCGACCCGGCAGGTCAACTGTCCCGGGCGACACTGGACCTCGAGGTGCAGGGTGCCGCCCTCGACGTAGGTCGCCACGAACGGCTCGTCGCCGCTCCACTCGCGGTGGATCGCGACCGTCACCTGGTCGACCGCGCCGACGGTGACCGACAGGTCCCCGCTGCCGAGGTCCGCTGCGACCGCCGTCACGGGCTCGCCGAACGACTGCGAGGCGTCGTCGACGTGCCGGACCACCACGCACCCGGACGCCAGGAGCCCCGACGCCAGCATCGCCACCCACCCACCGACCGTGAACCTGCGCATGGCGCCTCCGATGTCGGTCAGACACCGGTGGCCGGGCCGGACGACACCGCGGTCACAACATCAGCTGCAGATCCTGGGCGATCGACGACAGCTCGTCCGGCACGGTCACGGTGAACGACAGGTCCACGTGGGCGTCGGCGTGCGGCGGCACGGTCAGGGTCCACCCGATCGCGCCCCCGTCCCGCGCGACCCCGCCGGACGACTCGACCACCCGGACCTCGATCCGGTCGTCCTCGGACAGCGGCACCTGGTCGGTCAGCTCGACCGTGGCTGCGGCGGCGCCGTGGTTGACCACCGTGGTCCGGAACAGGAACGTGTACCGGCTGGCCTTCCGCCCGACCCGCTCCTGGTTCCGGGTGACGAGCTGGCGGGTGACCCGGAACCGGTCGTCGGTGCCGAACCCGAGCTCGAGCTGCTCTCCGGGGACCACCGCCTCGATCGCCCCGCTCCCGACGTAGTCGCGCCCGACGAACGACGACGCCGGGCCGGGGAGCAGCGGCAGCGCGCCGTCGTACCGCATCGACGCCCGCCGCTGGACCTCCGGCGCGACCTTCGGGACCGACGCGAGGGTCACCGCGGCCTTCAGCGTCTGCACCGCGACCGGCAGGCGCTGCGGCGAGCCGTCGCCGCGGATCGTGCGCTTGCCCTCGATCGCCAGGACCACCGCCCCGCGGTTCTCGACCGCGGCGTCGATCCGCGCGTCGACCGGCGCCACGTCGCCCGCCGGCGGCGCCCCGGTGGTGGCCCCGGTGCCGAGGTCGAGCGCCCCGTACACCCCGACCCCGCCGCTCCGGCCGAGGGTCCACGGCACGAGCGCCTGCACCGAGCCCCGGCCGGTCGGATCGGCCGTCGACAGCGCGATCTCGGCGTCGAGCCAGTCCTCGCCGGTGGTCTGGGACACGACCCCGAACACCTCGAGCTCGACCGTCGACGCGGTCGGATCGAGCCGCGCGCTGTACGCCGGCGCCCACCCAGCACCCGGGACGGTGTACCGGAGCGCGACCCGGACCGTGCCCGCCCGCTCGACCTCGACGTCGACCCGGACCGGCAGCCCGGTGGCCAGGGGATCGTCGAGCTTCACCAGCAGCGGCTGGAGCTTCTCGGCGAGCTTCTCGCCGGCGTCCTGCTGCTCCCGCAGCTCCCGCGCGATCTGGCGCTCGGTCTCGGCCACGAACGCGAGCCCGGTGCGGACGGTCGCCACCGGCTGCGACGCCGTCGCCGCCGTCGGGACGAGCGCGCTCCGGAGGTACTCCCGCTCGGCCAACAGGGCCTCGATCCGATCCCGGACCTCGCCGAGCGAGTCCACCAGGGCCTCCGCATCGGACCGGATCGCGTCGATCCGCTCGGTGTCGGCCACCTCGCGGACCCCGGACAGCGTCTCGACCGACACGATCCGCGCGGTGCCTGCCTCGACCGACGCCGCCAGCCCGTCGGCCGACATCGCGAGCGGCAGGCCCTCGAACGTGACGGTGTGCGGCCCGGCGCCGAGGTCGAGCTCGCGGAACCGCGTCACGATCGCCCGATCCCGGTGGACGGTGACCGTCCGGAGGGTCGAGTTCGGCTCGAGCGGCAGCGCGGCGACCGGCGGCGGCGGGACGTACTGGACCTCGCCGTACTCGTCGTACGACTGGCTCGGCGCGGCGGCGATCGGGGCCGGCGCCGCCTTGCTCCGCTCGAGCCGGCCCTCGACCTCGGCGAAGTCGAAGTTCATCAGGGCCTCGGCTTCCTGCTTCAGGTCGCCGCCCGCCGCAGCGAGCCCGGTCGCGAATCGGAGCAACGCGAACCACACGTGGACCTCCCGGCCGGACGAGACACCCCGCCCGTCCGGAAGTTCCGCCTATCAGGCCTGGGGCGGCGGGACCGGATGTTCCTTGAGCGCCGCGGCCTGCTGCTTCTTGGTGGCGAGCTTGGCGCGCACGTCGGTCAGCCCATCGGCGCCGAGCACGAGCTGGAGCACCTCCTCCATCCGCCCGACGAACCGGAACTCGAGGTCGCCCCGGATCTCGTCCGGGACCTCCTGCAGGTCCTTGCGGTTCTTGTCCGGCAGGATCACGGTCCGGATCCCCGCGCGGTGGGCCGCGAGCACCTTCTCCTTGATCCCGCCGACCGGCAGCACCGCGCCGCGCAGCGTGATCTCGCCGGTCATCGCGACCGTGGGATCGACCTTCAGCCCGGTGAGCAGGCTGGTGATCGCGGTGATCATCGTGACGCCGGCGGACGGCCCGTCCTTCGGGATCGCGCCGGACGGCACGTGGACGTGCAGATCGAGCGACTCGAAGTCCGTCTCGTCGATCCCGAGGTCTTCGGACATCGACCGGATGAAGCTCCGCGCCACCGACACCGACTCCTTCATCACGTCGCCGAGCGACCCGGTGAGGGTCATCGTGCCCTTGCCCTTCATCTTCGTGGCTTCGATGAACAGGATCTCGCCGCCGGTCTGGGTCCAGGCGAGGCCGGTCGCGACCCCCGGGACCGCCGTGCGCTCGGCGACCTCCTTCCAGTAGTGGATCGGGCCGCGGATCTCCTCCAGCAGCTCGATCGTGACCGGGAACCCGGGCTCGCGCTTGCCGGCCGCGATCTCCCGCGCGCACCACCGACAGACGGCGGCGAGCTCCCGCTTCAGCCCGCGGACGCCGGCCTCGAGCGTGTACGACTCGATCACCTTGTCGAGCGCGTCGTCCTGGACGGTGACCATGTCGTCGGTCAGGCCGTGATCGTCGAGGCACTCGGGCCACAGGTACCGCTTGGCGATCTGGACCTTCTCGTGGTGGGTGTACCCGGCGATCCGGATGATCTCCATCCGGTCGCGGAGCGGGCCCGGGATCGTGTCCGGGATGTTCGCGGTCGCGATGAACAGCACCTTCGACAGATCGAACGTCACGTCGAGGTAGTGGTCCATGAACGTGTCGTTCTGCTCGGGATCGAGCACCTCGAGCAGCGCCGAGCTCGGATCGCCGCGGTAGTCGGCCCCGAGCTTGTCGATCTCGTCGAGCACGAACACCGGGTTGTTGGTGCCGGCCTTCTTCATGCCCTTGACGATCTTGCCGGGCATCGACCCGATGTAGGTCCGGCGGTGACCGCGGACCTCCGCCTCGTCACGCACGCCGCCGAGCGCGATCCGGACCATCTTCCGGCCGAGCGCGCGCGCCACCGACTTCGCGAGCGAGGTCTTGCCGACGCCGGGCGGGCCGACGAGGCACAGGATCGGCCCCTTCATGTCCTGCTTCAGCTTCCGGACGGCGAGGAACTCGAGGATCCGCTGCTTGACCTTCTCGAGGCCGTAGTGGTCTTCGTCGAGGATCCGCTCGGCTTCGTTCACGTCGAGCCGATCCTTGCTCGAGATCGACCACGGCAGCTCGCACAGCCAGTCGATGTACGTCCGGCTGACGGTGTACTCGGCGGCGCCCGGGCTCATCCGGGACATCCGCTTCAGCTCCTTGAACGCGATCTCCTCCACGTCCTTCGGCATCTTGGCGCGCTTGATCGAGCGCTTCAGCTCCTCGAACTCCTCCTGGCGCTCGTCGACCTCGCCGAGCTCCTTCTGGATCGCCTTGAGCTGCTCGCGCAGGAAGTACTCCCGCTGCGCCTTGTCCATCTCGCCCTTGACCTCGGTCTGGATCTTGTTCGACAGCTCCAGGACCTGGATCTCCTTGTTCAGGAGGGCGATCACCTTCTGCATCCGCTCGTGCGTCGGGAACGTCTCGAGCAGCTCCTGCTTCTCGTCGGGCTGGATGTTCAGGTTGCTGGCGACGATGTCGGCGAGCACTCCGGGCTCGTCGATCGATCGGACCAGGAACGACGCCTCGGCCGGGATCTGCGGCGACAGATCGATGATCTTCTGCGCGAGCTCACGCAGGGTGTCCATCAGGGCCTCGGCCTCGCGGCTCGCCGGCTCCGGCTTGAACGTCTCGAGCTCGGCCCGCAGGTACTGGCTGCCGT
This sequence comes from Myxococcota bacterium, assembly GCA_040079715.1. GTDB lineage: Bacteria > Myxococcota_A > UBA796 > UBA796 > JACKER01. Next base: position 11,645 of record JBEBJW010000036.1, read on the forward strand.
CGCGCCACTCTCGGATCCGCGCCCGGGCCAGCCCCTGGATGATGACGTTCAGCTTGTTGCCCGGGACCTTGACCATCTTCAGGATCTTGACCACGGTGCCGACCTGGTAGAGGTCGGACGCCTCGGGGTCCTCGGTCTTGGGGTCGCGCTGGGCGAAGATCCCGAGGTATTTCTCCTCGGTCGCGAGCGCCTCTTCGACGGCCCGGACGCTCTTGTTCCGGCCGACGTTGATCGGGAACGCGAGCACCGGGAAGATCACGGTGTTTCGGATGGCGAGGACTGGAATGTCCAGCGTCGCCGGCAGGTTCGCGCTTGCAGTGTCGGTCGGGTTGTCGAAGGACATGGCGGCTCCTCGGGGGTCCCTGGGCAGAGCGTATCCACGAGCGAACCCGAATCAACGGCGCCCCCCCGGAAGGGTAGTCCGAGGGCGCTTTGCCGAGGACGGGGTCTAGGGGGTCGGGGGCGCGCGGCCCGGTCGGCCTCGGCTCGGGCCGCGAGGATCGCGCGGCAGGTACCGGTTCGCTGCCCAATCGACGATGATCGCGACTGCGAGCAGCACCGCGGCAGCTTCCCGCCACCCGACGTGGACGAACCCTGACTCCACCGGATGTGCGTATCGTCCTGCGGGGGCACCTGCACGACCGGCTGGATCCAGCTAAGGTGGCTCCGACGGAGGTGGTGGTGACCGCACCGGCCCGGCTCGAAGAGTTCTTCGCCGCCGTGCGGCTCACCCCGCCGGACGGCGCGGCGGTCCTCGGCACGCTGCCGGACGGCGTCAGCGTCACGTTCGACCTCCACGGCGACGGCGGCGGGAGCTGGACCGTGGTCCGGCGCGACGGCGCGGTCGACCTCGGGCAGGTCGACGAGGTGTACCCGGACTGCCGCCTGCGGTGCTCGGTCACCGACTTCCGGGCGTTGATCCGGGGTGAGCTCGATCCGAGGCGCGGGTTCCTCGAGCGCCGGCTCGAGGTCGAGGGCGACGTGGGGCTGGTGCTGCGCCTCCAGCGGTCGGTGCGCTGAGATGGCGGACGCGGAGTTCGGCCCGTCGCTGCCGAAGCCGATCCTGGTCCTGTCCGACGGCACCGGGGAGACCGGCGAGAAGATGGTCCGCGCGGCCCTCCAGCAGTTCAAGGGCCACCTCGTCCACGTCCGCACCTACGCCCACATCACCCGGCCGGAGCAGCTCCGGAGCTGGTTCCGGGTCGCGGCGCGGCAGGGCGCGTTCGTCGTCACCACCCTCGTCGCGAAGGAGATGCGCGAGCACGCCGCAGAGTTGTCGGCGGAGCACGGCGTCGTCCACCTCGACCTGATCGAGGACCTGCTCGGGGTGCTGTCCGGGTACTTGTCGATGCAGCCGGTGGGTGTGCCGGGCCTCCTCCACCAGGCGGACGAGACGTACTTCCGCCGGATCGAGGCCGTCGAATACACGGTCAAGGCCGATGACGGCAAAGAGCCGAAGATGCTCCGCCAGGCGGACATCATCCTCGTCGGGGTGTCGCGCACGTCGAAGACGCCGCTGTCGACGTACCTCGCGCACAAGGGGTTCAAGGTCGGCAACGTCCCGGTGGTGCTGGATCGACCGCTGCCGGAGCAGCTCCCGTCGATCGACCAGCGCCGGGTGTTCGCGCTGACGATCGACCCCGAGGCGCTCCAGAGCATCCGCCGGGCGCGGCTGCTCGCGATGGGGATGCAGAAGGCCGTCAACTACGACGACATCGACTACATCCTCGCCGAGCTCGAGTACGCCGAGGGCCTGTTCCGCGGGCACCGCGAATGGCCGGTGGTCGACGTGACCGGCAAGGCGGTCGAGGAGACGGCGGCCACCATCCTCGGGATCCTCCACGACCGCGGTCTGATCGGCCCGACCGGCGACACGTCGCAGTTGTGATCCCCGCTCGACCGCTCGGTGCTGGGATCCCCGCTCGACCGCTCACGGCTGGGATCGCCGCCGCCGTCGGGATCGCCGGTGCAGCCAGGATCACCCCCGGAGAGTGGTGGTCCCGCCGTTGTGAGCCGTCGACCGGTGGTTATAGTGGGTGCGTCTCTCCTCCACCGGGTGGCGGTTGATCGGCACCACCCTCGACAAGTACGAGGTCCTCCAGAAAGTCGGCGAGGGCGGTATGGCGACCGTGTACCGCGGCCGCCACTCCACGTTGGATCGCACGGTCGCGATCAAGATCCTCCACCCGCACCTGTCGTCGTCCACCCGCAACCGCCTCCGGTTCGCGCGCGAGGTCGAGGCGATCGAGCGGCTCCGCCACGAGAACATCCTCGAGATCCTGGATTTTTCCGGCAACGACGTCTCGGATTGCTACATCGTCACCGAGTTCGTCGACGGCGAGACGCTCACCGCGATCCTCCACCGCCGGGGCAAGGTCCCGTCGGAGGTCGCGACGTTGATCGGGCTGTCGCTGTGCCGCGCCCTCGGGTACGCCCACAGCAAGGACGTGCTCCACCGCGACGTGAAGACCGACAACGTGATGGTCCGGAACGACGGGACCGTCAAGCTGATGGACTTCGGGATCGCCCGGTTCCTCGACGCCTCGAAGGTCACGATGACCGGGGCGCTGGTCGGATCGCCGGCGTTCATGAGCCCAGAGCAGGCGAAGGAGGGCCCGCTCGACCAGCGGAGCGACCTGTTCGCCCTCGGCACCGTCCTGTACGACCTCGTGACCGGGATGCTGCCGTTCACGGGGTCGAACCCGTCGTTGATCCTCAAGAACGTGATCGAGGGCAACCGCCCGCACGTCGCCGAGCTGGCCCCCACGATGTCGGCGTCCCTCGCGGACGTGATCGAGCGGCTGATGGCGACCAACGCCGACGATCGGTTCAACACCGCCGCGGACGTCGAGCGTCACCTGCTCGCGGTGCTGGCCGAGACCCGGATCCGGGTCGACGCGCCGGAGTGGTCCCTCGCGGCGTGGCTCCACGACCCGGACGAGTACGAGAAGCGCCTGGACGCGCACCTCCGGACCGTGCTGGTCGACGAGGGCCGCCAGCTGCTCGCGTCCGGCGATCACCTCGCGGCGCTGAGGCTGCTGAACCGGCTGCTGTCGATGGACGAGGACAACGCCGAGGTCCTCGCGTTGGTCCAGGGGCTCCACGGCGAGCCGGCCCCGGTCGGAGCGAAGCGGACCCGCCTCGTGGCAGGGGTCGCGCTGATCGCGATCGGGTTCGGGGTGCTCGTGCTGTCGATCGCGGCCCGCCGGGTCCCGGCCGAGCCCGAGCCCGAGGTCGGCCCGCCAGACCTGCACCTCGCCCCGCCGGAGCGCGAGGTCCCGTCGGCGATCGAGCCTCGGAACCCGACCATCGGGGTCGAGCCGTCCGCAGCGCCCGCCACCCCGGGCCCGGTCT
>JBEBJW010000037.1:0-14944 GCA_040079715.1 Myxococcota bacterium
GGCACAGGCAGGGGAGGATCCCGGGCGCGAGGCCGCTCCCCTACGCGCCACGGGCTCCTGGAGCACCGAACAGAAACCCTCCCGTCGCCCGCTGGTCTCGTCCGGGGGGACGTGCCGGTCCTCGGCTAGGGCTGGAGCTCCCACAGCGTGATCACGTCGAGCGGGCAGTTCCCGGCGGTCTCGTCGATCAGCCCCGTCGCGGTCAGCTCGTCGCCGTCGAGCTCGAGCCGGACCGCCTCTGTCGCGGTCTCGGCGAGGTCGCCGACCGCGCACGGCTCGGGGTCGCCCGCGCCGAACACGCAAGAATCGGGGTCGCAGGTGGTGATCCCGCCGAACAGCGCGTCCGACTCGATCCCGGCCGGCACGCTGAACGACCAGGTCTCGGTCCGGGTGCACGCGTCGCCGATGACCGTGGCGATCACCGCGCAGCCGCCGGCCGGATCGTGGTCGATCACCATCGACGCCTGGGTGTGGTCCGCGTACCAGTCGTCGTACGGGAAGGTGGCGCAGTTCACCCCGGTCAGGTTCCAGGTGCCGACCAGCGGGCAGTCCTGGAGCCCAACGGGCGTGGTTCCGCCCGAGTCGCCGCTCTCGGTCGTGTGGCCGAGGCCGCTGTTGCTGCACGCCGCTGCGAACAACACAAACAGAGACATGTCGTTCCCTGGTCCGTCCGGAGGCATGTAGCCGCGTCTGGTCCACCTGCAAGCCGGTTCGTCGACGGCGATCCCTCCCAGGTGCGACACCGGGCGGGTCGTGCTACCGGTGGGATCCGTCCGGAGAGACCGATGATTGCGCTGTTCGTTCCGTTGTGGGGACCCGGCTGGTGGTCGCCGAGCTCCGCCGCCGACACCGACGTTTCCGCCGACGCCGCCGAGGAGGTGGTGGTGTGGGGCGATCTGTTCGCCCGGTGGGACGACACCCGGTGGATGGTGACGACCGAGCTCGGCCTGCCGTACGCCCTGGTGCTCGCGAAGGACGAGAACGCCGAGTTCGACGCGCAGGAGCTCCAACTCCGCACGGTGATCGCGTGCTCGAAGGAGTGGAAGCTCGGCCGCCACAAGTTCGAGGTCGCGTGTCGGATCGAGGACTTCGCGATCCAGGCCGCGATCGGCGAGCGCCGGGTCAGCCCCGAAGACATCGCCCGGGCGCAGTCGGTGCTGGACGAGATCGACGCGAAGCTGACCGGGGCCGCGCTGAGCCTCCAGGTCGCCGACGACGGCCGGGTCACCAACCTCGACCTCGAGGGCGTCCCGTCGTCGAACCGGCGCCAGACCGAGATCCACGAGACCCTCCGCCAGGTGATGAGCCGGGTGATCGTCGGGTTCAACCTGAAGCTCCGGAAGTTCAACCAGCTCAACGAAGGCAAGTGGTACGAGTACAACTCGACCCTGATGTCGATGCCGGTCCCCCCTTCGATCCCGGCGACCCAGGGCTCGAACATGGTCGTGCACTACCTGAACCCGTATCAGGGCCAGCTCGTGGTCCAGAGCATCGGCAAAGGGCTCGTGGCGGTCCAGGACGTGAACTACACGATCGATCTGATCGGGGTCAGCATCTTCGACAAGGACGAGGGGTTCATGCTCGAGCGGGTGTGGGCGATCGACGGGACCACCACCGCCTCGGCGTTGTTCTCGTCGAACGGGTACTTCAACGCGGGTCGGATCTGGGTCCTCGGCAAGGACACCAAGCCGGACTGCGGTCCCACCCAGGTCGTGAACGGGCGAGGGCAGTCGGTCGAGGGCCTGCCGAAGTGGGTCCCGATCGAGCGGTGACGCGGGGATCCCCAGGGATCCCCAGGATCGAGCGTCGCCGGCGCGGCTCGTGACGGCCGAGGATCGGCCTCGGACCTCGATCTGTGACCGGGGTGACCCGGACCGGTGTCCGACCGGTGTCAAACATTCTGGACCGTCAGTCGAAAACGAGTGTACGCTCAGAAGGGGCGCCCACCCCGGCGCCTCGCGTACCCCCGTTGGAGATCCAGATGTTCGACTGGGAGTCCTGGTTCCAGACCGTGTGGGACGTGCTCCAGACCGACGACGAGGCGTGCCTCGGGCTGCTCCGGTCGGCCGGCGCCCGCACCGGCGCAGTCGTGGCGCTGGTCGACGGCGACGCATCCACCGCGGACGCCCTCGCCTACGCGCGCACCCTGTCGGAGCTCGGGCTCGCGACCGAGGCGCGGGAGATCCTGTCCGAGGTGCTCCGGGCCGTGTTCGGCTGGCTCCGGTAGGGCACGAGCGGGTCCGACGGCGGGCCGAGCTGGCGTTCCGGGCTCCGCGCTGGGCCGGTCGCGCACACGCCCGTCCCGTCCGCGCCCCGTCGCTCGTCAGTCGCAGGCCGTCGGGCCCGTCGCGCCGACCGCCTCCGCCGGATCCTCGGCCTCGGGATCGCCCTGGAGGTACCCGAGCGCCTCGAGCATCTCGGACTCGCCGGCCGACAGCTCGGGCAGCTCGGTCCCGATCGTCGCCCGGCCGGTGAACGCGACCGGACACTTGTTGCCCGGGGTGGTCCCGCCGAGCGGCTGCCACGGGCCGAACGTGCGACCTTCGGCCTGAAACCGGACCTTCGCGTCCCCGGGCATCACGGAGAACTTGTCGCCCGGGTAGACCTCGGCCGTCTGGTTCTTCCGGTCGTTCCCGACGTAGATCACGCCGTCCCGCGCCTCGACGGTGCCGGCCTCCGACACCTCCCATGGGTCGCCGAGCCACGCCACGAGGTGGTCGAACATCGCCTCGGCCTCGGTCCGGTACTGGCGGTACACGTTGACCTTGCAGGTCTTGTCCTCGTCGACCTTGCACAGGGACCGCTGGCCCTCCGCCACGTCGATCTGGAGGTCGAACGCGCCTTCGTGCCACCGGACCGCGATCGTGTCGAACCGGCTCGTGTCGGCGAACTTGCCGGCGACGTGATCCGTTGTCGGGGCGACGCCGGTGCGGATCTCGGGGGCTCGCGACAGGCCGTCGCGGTTGGCGAACGGGATCCCGGCCAGCTCGGCCACGGTGGCGGCGATGTCCTCGGTGCCGACGCGATCCGGGCGACGCTGCGCGACCACCCCCGGCCCGTTGACGATCAGCGGCACGTGGAGCTGCTCGGGCCACAGCGTGTGGGCGTGGCCCCAGCTCCCGCGCTCGCCGAACTCCTCGCCGTGGTCGGCGGTGACGATCACCAGGGCAGGCCGCTCGGACCGCCACCGCGTCAGGAACTCGCCGAACATCGCGTCGATGTACGCGATCTCCTCGTCGTACTGGGCGAGCTGGTGGTCCAGCTGGACCTGCGGGATCATCCGCTTCTTGTACGCCTCGTAGTTCCGATAGACCTCGTCGCCCCACTGGGGCTTGCGGTCGAACTTCTCGTTCCACGGCGCGGGCGGATCGTACTGGTAGTGGGCGTCGTACACGTGGAGGAACAGGAACAGCGGCTTGCCGTCGGGCTGCTTCTGGCTCCAGTCGAGCGCGTGGTGGAACACCTGGTCCGCGGTGACGGTCGACAGGTTGTTCTCGCGCTTGCTGCGGATCCCGAAGTCTTCGAAGTGGTCGAACCCGCGGTCGAACCCGAACCGGCTCGACACGAACAGCGTCGACACCACGCCGACGGTGCCGTACCCCGCGGACCGGAACGACTCCTGCAGGAGCGGGACGTCGCTCGAGATCTTCAGGTGATCCTCGATCGTGCCGTGGTGGATCGGCAGCCAGCTCGACAGCATCGTGGTGTGCGACGGCAGGGTCCACGAGGTGGGCGACCACGCGTCCTCGAACACCGTGCCCTCCTGGCCGAGGGCGTCGAGGTTCGGCGACGTCGGCCGGGCGTAGCCGTAGGTGCCGAGGTGATCGGCGCGCAGGGTGTCGATCGACAGGACGATCACGTCGGGCCGCTGGGGGTTTCCCGCGGGGAGCGGCTTGCTCGCGTCGAACCCGGGCGGATCGTTGTCGACCCGGATCGACGCGGTGGGCGGGGGCCGCGACGCGAGCTGGGTCCGGAGCGTGGCCGCCTCGGCGTTCAGCCGGTCGACCTCGGTCTTCAACGTGGCGATGTGCTGCTCGAGGTCCGCCACCCGCTGTTGGTGGCACCCCGCCAGCGCGACGGCGAGGATCACTCGGCCCCCCCGGTCGGGGCGGTGACCACCACCGAGTGGTCGTCGTTCCCGATCGTCAGGGTCTCGACCAGCACGAACGGCCCGTCGGACGGGGAGGTGATGTCGAGGGTCCACGCACCGTCCGGCGGCTCGGGGGTGCGGGAGAACCCGAGCCGGTTGTCCTCGCCCGACTCTTCGACCCCGAGGAACGACACGGTGGCGGACGCGCCCGGTCGCGGGGCCGGCTCGGCGGCGGTGCCGGTGTACAGCAGCCGCGCGTCGAGGTCGACCTTCATCTCGCCCCACTTCTCGGCGTCCCACCCGCTCGAGAACGTGAACGTGAGGGTGGTGCCCGGGTAGACCCAGTACATCTCGCGGTCGTCGCCGCGGGCGAGCGGGACCTCGGGCGACAGCGCGATCGTCCAGTCGCCAGCGATGTTGTCGACCGTGTCGAGCGGCGAGAAGAACAGGTACTTCGGCTGGTGGCGGAACGAGAACCGGCAGCCCTTCTCGTATGCGGCGGGGGCCGCGTGGCTCGCGAGCTCCTTGCCGTTCTGCCGGAGGAGGACCGGGCTCGCGCGGCCGCTGCCGGTCTGCTCGAGCTGCTGGTCCGAGATCGACTCGAGCCACGGGACGTAGAACCGGTACCCGCAGTCGGTGGACTCGCGCCGCTCCGGCTCGGCGAGCGCCCCGAGCTCCGGGATCGCGCCCTGACGCTCGGCCCGGACGTCGATCTGCGACGCCAGATCGTCGCCGCCGGTGGTCTGGGCGGCGGCGGCGGGCCCGCCCGGCAGCATCCCCATCAGCTGCATCTGGGTCCGCATCTCCTCGACGTCCTTCGCCAGGACCGAGACCTGCTGCTCGAGCGAGGCCTGCTCCGTCTCGAGCCGAGCGAGGTCCGGGCCGCACCCGCCGCCAGGGAGAGCCACCGTGATCCCGAGTCCCATCGCCAGTGCAGCGCTCCGACGCATCCGTACGCTCCGTGCTCGCCCGTTGTCGCCGTCGCACCATAACTGGGCCATCGGGTTACGTCGGGCCGCGGAGGTCGGGTGGCGTATCGACTGGCGAATGCTGCATGGTGCATGCTGCTCCTGTACGCGGTCGCCGTTCAGTACAACGACCCCGACCCGGTCCGGTGGATGTTCGCGTACGGCGTCGGCGCTGCGTTCGCCGGGTACGCCGCGGCGGCGGGCGCGGTGCCGATCGTGCCGCCGCTCGTGTGGGCGGCGATCGCGTCGGTGGCGGCGATCGGCGACTTCGCGTACGGCAGCGGCCAGACCGACCCGATGGGCGGGTTTCCGCACTGGGGACGCCTCCGGGACGAAATCGTCCGGGAGACGTTGGGGTTGTTGTTGATGGCGGGCTGGATGGTCGTCCTCGCGTGGTGGACGCGGCGGCGACAGACCACCCCGTAGGAGGAGGTCCGATGTCGGTGTTCGGGTTGGTGCTGGGGTGGATCGCGACGGCCGGGGCGGGCGAGCTCGCCGGGGTCACGATGCCGGACACCGCGACCGTGGGCGGCGCGCCGGTCGTGCTGAACGGGATGGGGCTCCGGGAGAAGTACTTCATCGACGTGTACGTCGGCGGGCTGTACCTGCCGTCGAAGACGACCGACGGGGGCAAGGCGATCGAGCTCGACGCCCCGAAGCGGATCGTGATGCACTTCATCTACGCGGACGTGCCGGCCGCGAAGATGAACGAGACGTTCGACGAAGGGTTCGGCGGGGTCGCCGGGGCGGCGGCGCTCAAGGACCGCGTCGATCAGCTCAAGTCGTTCATGGTCGACCTGACCACCGGCGACGAGGTGGTGTTCGACTACGTCCCCGGCACCGGGGTCTCGGTCAAGGTCAAGGGCCAGTCGAAGGGCACCATCGCCGGCGCGGACTTCATGAAGGCGCTGTGGTCGGTGTACGTGGGGGCGAACCCGCCGACCGCGAAGCTCAAGGCCGGTCTGCTCGGGGGCTGAGCCCTCGACCGCAGGCCCTCAGTCGGCGTACTGCCCGACCCGGTCGACGAACCGATCGAACTCGATCGACCGGCACAGCTCGGTCAGCCGCTCGCGCGACGCGCCCCGCCACGCGAGGTCGTCGAGGGTGTGCGGCAGCTCGACGTCGGTGCACAGGGTGGCGAGGGTGCGGTACAGCGCGGCCTCCCCCCGGCGGGTGGCGAGCTCGGCCGCGAGCGACGCCGCCCCGCGGACCGTCACGTCCCACGCGGTCGGGTCCGTCGGGATCGCCTCGACGTGGCCCCACCGCGCGAGCAGCGTCGCCGCCGACTTCGGGCCCCACTTCGGGATCCCCGGGATCCCGTCCGCGCTGTCGCCGACCAGCGCGAGCCAGTCCGGGATCGACGCTGGCGGGACGCCGAACTTCGCGATGACCCCCGCCTCGTCGAGCACGGTGTTCCGCATCCGGTCCTGGAGCACGACCCGGCTGCCGCACACGCACTGCGCGAGGTCCTTGTCCGGCGAACACAACACGACCTGGTCGACCAGCTCGGCGTACCGGGCGGCGCCGGTCGCGAGCGCGTCGTCCGCCTCGTACCGGACCATCGGCCAGACCACGATCCCGAGCGACCGGGTGGCCTGCTCGGCGAGCGGGAACTGCGAGAGCAGGTCGGGATCGATCCCTTCGCCGGTCTTGTACCCCGGGAACAGGTCGTTCCGGAACGACTCGATCACCCGGTCGAACGCGACGGCGACGTGGGTGCAGTCGACCTCGCGGACCAGCGACAGCAGCGTCCGCAGCAGGCCCCGGGTCGCCCCGACCTCTCGGCCGTCGGCGGTGGTCGCCTTCGGAGCGCCGTAGAACGCGCGGAACAGCTCGAACGTCCCGTCGACGAGGTGTACGCGACGCATGTCGGGATCCCGAAAACGAACGAGGCGGGACCGTCGCCGATCCCGCCTCGACGCAGTCAGCGGAGGTTCAGCCGCCGAACGTGCTGGTGACCGTGCTCTTGATCGAGTCGAGCGACGACATCAGCGCGGTGACCTGGTCCGGCGCCGAGCCGACGACCTTCAGGTTGCCGGTGATCGTCTTCATGATCTTCGGGGCCTCGGTGGCCTTCACGCCCGACGACATCAGCGTCTTCGGGTTGAAGGTCTGCGCCGCCGCGACGACCTGGGACAGCTGGCCGGGGACGGCCTGGAGCTTCGGCACCATCGCCGCAACTTCGTTGATGCTGTTGTTGAACGCGTCGATCGTCGCCTGGACGTTCGCGGGGACCGCGTCCGACGCCTTGAGCTCGGGCATGCCCTGAGCGTTGATGCCGGCGTTGATCTTGCCCTCGGCCTTCGTCTTCAGGTCCGCGAAGGCGTCGGCGAGGGGGGTACCCTCGGTCAGGCCGAGCGCGGTGGCGACGTTGGTGTTGAGCTTGTCCATCGTCGCCTTCGTGTCGGCGACGGTCTTCAGCGGCTCGACGGCCGCGCTGAACACCTTGTCGACATCGGCGATGCCGGTCATGGTGATCTCGAGCGACATCGGCTCCTTGGCCGCGTCTTCGGCCGGAGCGGCCGCATCGGTGGTCTCCGCCGGCGGGGCTTCGTCCTTCTTCTTCTTGGCGAACGCGCTGTCCGCCATCGAAAGAGAAACGAGCAGCGCGAGCGCGAACGAAATCGAATGGCGCATGGGCCTCCTCCCTGGAACGCTGGTGCGCGACCCACGGGAAGGTAGTTGAAACGACCCCACCGCGCAAGCTCCGATCTCGACGGACCACCCGAGGACATGCACCGGTGGCCGGTGTCATGCCCTCCGGCGCCGTCCCACCGTCACCGCGATCGCGATCGCGACGAGGCCGAACGGGGCGGTCCCGCCCCCGCGCTGATCGCACCGGTAGCCACCGCCGCCCTCGAGCACGCCAGGGTCCCGGTCGATCGCCGTGTCGCCGGTGTCGCCGGTGGTGCCCTCGAAGTCGTCGGTCGGGTCGTGCGGGTCGGTCCCGTGGGCGATCTCCGGCCCGTCGGCGACGCCGCCGCCGTCGGTGTCGGCCACCCGCGGGTCGGTCTCGTACAGCGCGATCTCTTCGCCGTCGGTCAGCCCGTCGTCGTCGGTGTCGGCGTCGTTCGGGTCGGTGAGCGCGACCAGGACTTCGTCGCCGTCGCCGAGGCCGTCGTCGTCCGAGTCGGCGTCGTACGGGTCGGTGAAGTGGACCTGGAGCTCGTCGCGGTCCGACAGGCCGTCGCCGTCGGAGTCGAGCGTCGGCACGAGGTCGTCCGAGCCGTCGAGCGGGTCGGTCCCGTCCACCTCGACCTCGGCCCCGTCGCGGATCCCGCCGTCGTCGGTGTCGGCGTCGTTCGGGTCGGTCAGGGTCGACAGGACCTCGCGCCCGTCGCCGAGCCCGTCGTCGTCCGAGTCGACGTCCGCGGGGTCGGTGTGGTGAACCGCGAGCTCCTGCCCGTCGAACAGGCCGTCGCCGTCGGTGTCGACGTGATCGTCGTTCGGGTCGTTCGGGTCGGTCGCGTCGGCGTGGACCTCCGCCCCGTCGGGGATCCCGCCGCGATCGGTGTCGGCGTCGAGCGGGTCGGTGTCGGCGTCGAGGACCTCCTCGCCGTCCGGCAGCAGGTCGTCGTCGGAATCGGGGTCGGCCGGGTCGGTGTGGTACACGTCGCGCTCGTCCTGGTCGAGCAGCCCGTCGCCGTCGGAGTCGCCGGGAGGCAGGTCGTCGGTCGGGTCGAGCGGGTCGGTGCCGTTCGCGAGCTCGGTCCCGTCGGGGACGGTGCCGTCGTCGGTGTCGCGGTCGAGCGGGTCGGTGTGGTGCACCAGGATCTCGGCCCCGTCGGACAGCGTGTCGTCGTCGGTGTCGGCGTCCAGCGGATCGGTGTGGTGGGTCGCGATCTCGTCCTGGTCGAACAGGCCGTCGCCGTCGGTGTCGACCGGCGGCACGTCGTCGGTCGGGTCGTGCGGGTCGGTGCCGTTCGCGACCTCGACCCCGTCGAACACCGAGCCGTCGTCGGTGTCGGGGTCGAACGGATCGGTGTGGTGCGCGAGGACCTCGTCCCCGTCCGACAGCAGGTCGGCGTCGGTGTCGGGGTCGAGCGGGTCGGTCCCGACCACCACGATCTCGACCGCGTCGGTCAGCCCGTCGCCGTCGGTGTCGGCGGTCGCGTCGACGATCGGGCGGTTCGGTCCCGCCTCGGTCGAGGTGGTGGCAGTCGTCGCGAGGCCGCACGCGGGCGTGCCGGGCGCGACCAGCACGCCGTACGGCAGCGGCAGGACGCAGTCGAACGCGCCGGCCGGGTCGGACGGGCAGCCCCCGAGGCGGCGCTGGGGTTCGCCGTGCGGGACCGCGGCGCCGTCGCCGAGCCACACCTCGCCGAGCTGGTCGCCGTCGTCGGCCGCGAGGTACACGTCGACGGTCGACGACGGGGTCGCGGTGCCGGCGAACCGGGCGCGGTCGACCGTCTGGAGCTCGGCGACCGAGAACACCGGAGCGACGCCGGGGGCCGCGCCGTTCGCGCTGACGCCGTCGCCGTCGATGTCGATCCCGGGTCCGCCGTTGCCGTCGAACCCGTTGCCGGCGAGCGCCACGTCCGCGCCGCCGCCGACCCACACGCCGCTGTCGGCGTTGCCCGAGAACCAGGTCGACGCGACGGTGACGGTCGAGCCGGCGTCGATCCCGTCGACCGCGACCCCCGCGCCGGTCGAGTCCACGATCGTCCCGTCGGCGATCCGCGCCCCGTCGACCCACCCACCGGTGATCGCGATCCCGGGCCCGGTCCAGCCGGACACGAACGTCCGGTCGATCGCGTCGCCGAGGGCCACGTCGCCGACGTCGCCGGTCAGCCGCACCGCCGACCACGCGCCGGACGGGGAGGGGGGCGCGTCGAACACCGCGTCGGCCACGGTGAGGCCGGCGCCGGGGCCGTCGCGGACCACGCCGTCGGCGTCGACCCGGACCCAGCTCGCCCGCACCGACACGCCGTCTGCTGCGACGGTCACCGCCGGGAGGTGGGTCGGGGCGACGGTGCCGTCCGGGTGGACCCCGAACCACGCGTCGTCGACCTCGGCGTCGACCCCGGAGGCGATCACGCCGGCGCCGACCATCGCCACCTGGCGGAGCGCCGTGCGGGCCCCCGCCAGCGCGACGGTGAACTGGTCGCTCCCGTCGATCGCGAACTCCGGCCGGTCCCAGCCGGGGAGCTCGGCCTCGTCCCCGGAGAACGCCGCCCCGTCGGGCCCGATCCCGACGACGAACCCGGCGCCGGCGGTGCCGGGGTTCGCGTCGTCGATCCGATCGAGGTTGCAGGTCCAGCCGGAGCACCACGCGGTGCCGTCGAGGGTCGCGTCGTCGGCGGTCAGCGCGGGGAGCGCCGCGCCGAGGACCACGGTCCACGCGCCGTCCGCGCCCGGAGGGACCGCCGGGGTGAACCGCATCGCGGTCGGCACGCCGCGGGCGTCGGTGTTCGCGATCCACTGCCGGAGCGAGCCCTGGACCGACCTCGGCCCGCCGTCGTCGTCGCCGTCGCGGCCGTGGGTCACCGCAGCGAACGAGAACCCGAAGTCGACCCCGGGCGCGTCGGCGTACGCGGTCCGGACCAGCGCGACGTGCTCGCGCCCGCCGAGGCCGGTCGCCGCGTCGCTCCGGTCGGTCCGTCCCCCGAAGCACGGGCCGGAGGTCGAGCGGATCCCTTCGCCGCCGCGCCGATCCGCGCACCGCGCGCCCGCCGGGCCGGTGGTCTGCTCGGCCCACGCCGCCGCCGGGTCCGCGCCGGGGAGGAGGTCCGACGGGGCGATCGACCGGGACGGGACCACGACCCAGTACGGGATCGCGTCGCCGAGGCCGTCGAACGTGTAGCTGCCCGCGGCGTCGGTCGGGACCGTGGCGTACCACAGGTCGTCGGCCCCGGTGGGCAGGCCGTCGCCGCCGTCGATCCACAGCTCGACCGGCACGCCGGGCACCGGCACCCCGTCGCCGAGGCGGCCGTCGCCGTCGCGATCCTCGACCACCCGGCCGGACAGGGCGCGGGTGCCGGGCGGGTCGATCCCGTCGCAGTCGTTGTCGATCCCGTCGCCGGCGATCTCGGTCGCCTCGGGGTGCGCGAGGGCCTCGTCGTCGTCGCAGTCGCCGGCCGGAACCGGGAACTCGCCGTCGTCCTCGCAGTCCCCGTCGTGGTTGTCGTCGAGGCCGGACTCGCACCACCCGTCGCCGTCTACGTCGTCATAGTCGTCGCACACCGCCCCGGAGAACGACACGTCGTCGATCAGGGTGAACCCGTCGGCGCCGCCGAAGTGGTTGTTGGTCAGGCTGCGCAGCTCGACCGCGGCGTCGGTCCCGCACCACGGAGTGGTGTCGATCACCGCGTCGTCGAACGATCCGACGGTCGACCCGAGCGGCCAGGTGACGAGCGCTGCGCCGCCGCCGTCGACCAGCGAGACCTCCGGCGTGACCAGCAGGGTCTCCGATCGGTGGGACACGAGCAGCGACCGGCGGGTGATCGGGTGGCTCGACGCCGCCACGCTCGCGTCGCGGAGGGTGAACCCGGTCCATCCGCCCCGGAGCAGCAGCGCGTTGTCCGACGACGGGAACGCGATGCCGGTCGTGACCGTCTGCGTCGAGTACGACGTGCCCTCGAACACGACGATCGCCTCGCCGCCGCCGCTGGTGTCGGTCCAGCCCGGCTCGAGCAGCCCGGACTCGAAGTCCCCGTTGTCGAGCGCCTGGCCCCACGCGGGACCGGCCACCGCGAGGGTCGCGAGCGCGAAGACCCGGGTTCGGGAGCGGTGGCGGGCGGACCCGGCGCCGAGCGGTCGAGCGGAAGACATGGCGGCCTCGGACGCGGATCGGGCGAGACCGACCCGTGTCGGGAACAGTGTGACCCGGACCCCCGTCCCGGGCGGTTTCTCGCGGTTGTCACGCCGGTGACCCGCAAGACGATCGGCGCGGCGCGGGGACAGGCGGCGGGCGATGGGGTACGTGGTTCGGTGCAGTCGCCTCCGATCCCCGAGCAGCACCTCCCGTCCAACCCGAACTGCGTGTCGGTCACCACGGACGCAGCCCGCGTGCTGTCCGGGCGCACCTGGGCCGAGCTCGAGCAGCTCGCGGTGCGGGTGGTCGAGCCGTTCCACCGGGCGAGCGGGATCGCGTGCCTCGGGGGGTACGCGTGGCGGGTGGCGCTCAGCCGCAAGAACGAGCGCCTGACGCAGGTCCAGCTGTACTTCGTGTTCGACGGACCCGCGACCCGGGCCCACCTCGACACGCTCGAGCGCGGCGTGATCGACCTCGATCTCGGGTTCGGCCCGGCGTGCGTCGAGCGGGTGCCGATCAACGGCGCGCCGGCGGTGCTCGCGACCGGCGGGCGCCTGTACGGCGTGCTCCACGTGGACCCGCCCACCGGCGAGCCGTGCATGCGCCAGCTCGAGCTGCGCGACGGCCGGATCGGGGTCCGGATCGTGCCGGCGTCGAGGGTCGGCGGGGATCCGACCCTCCACCACCCGAGCCTGGCGCTCGCCCTCGGGGCCCCGGCGCCGTACGGGCCGGCCGAGCAGGAGGCCGAGCGGATGCGCCTCGCGTTCGCGCAGGTGTTCACCGAGCGGATCATCCAGGCGGACGGGGTCGTGCGCGAAGGCGAGACCACGTTCGTCACCACCCTGTTCCCGGCGGAGCTCGTCCACCGGCTCGGGATCGAGGAGCCGGCGGTCCGCGACGAGTACTTCGCCTCGGCGTGCGAGCTGCTCCCGGTCCAGCTCGGCCACCACGACAAGCTCGCGCTGATCGGGCTGTTCTTCTCGGCCTGCTACAGCGACGGGTCGCTCGACGCCCGCGAGATGCGGATCCTGAAGGAGGCGGGGGAGGCGCTCGGGCTGACCCGCGACGAGGTGGTGAAGTACCTCCGGCGGTTCTGGTGACGCCAGTGCTGGCAGCGCTGCCAGTGCTGGCCGAGCTGGTAGCGTGTCGGGACCCCGAGGGGCCGGCCTCGGAGCCGGTCCGCGCGCCGTACGACCCGATCGACTACGTCGACCCGACGATCGGCACCGGCGGGGTCGGCGCGCAGACCACCGGGGTCGGCCCGCACGCCGCGGTCCCGTTCGGGATGACCCTCGTGGGGCCGGACACCCGCGACGCGAACGGCGGCGTCCCGGCGTTCTACCACTACGGCGGGTACCACCGGGACGACGTGTCGATCGACGGGTTCAGCCACACCCACGCCCACGGGATGGGCGTGAACGACTTCTGCGGGGTGAACGTGATGCCGCGCGGGCAGGGGTGGTCCGCGGCGTTCACCGAGGAGCTCGGCCGGACCGCGCCGTTCCGTCACGACACCGAGCAGGCGGCGCCCGGGTCGTACGCGGTGACCCTCGACGACGACGGCACCCGGGTCGAGATCGCCGCCACCGCCCACGGCGCGATCCACCGGTACACGTTCGCCCCGGACCGCGGTCCGAACGGGCCGGTCGTGGTGGTCGACCTCGGGCACACCGTTGGCGGCGTCGCGATCGGGGACGACTCCACGATCCGGATCGACGGCGCCGAGGTCACGCTGTTCCAGCGCCTGCTCGGTGGGTACAGCGACCGGTTCGGCGGCCTGCAGACGTACGCGATCCTGTCGTTCGACGCTGCACCGTCCGGGTCGGGACCGTCCGGGTCGGGCGCGTGGTCGGACCCGGCCGCTCCGGTCGACGGCGCGGTCGACGGAGCGGGGGCCACGGCCGGGCTGTACGTCACGTTCCCGCCGGGCACCGAGACGGTCGAGCTCCGGGTGGCGCTGTCGGTGGTCGATCTCGACGGGGCGCGGGCGAACCTCGCGGCGGAGCTCACCGGCGTGCCGTTCGAGGAGGTGGCCGGCCGGGCGACCGCGGCGTGGGCGTCCGAGCTCGACGCGGTCCACCTGTGGGGCGGCCCGGACGAGGACGCGATCCGGACCACGTTCCACACCGCGCAGTACCACACGATGCTGATGCCGCGGACCTACCGGGACGTCGACGGCCGGTACCGCGGCCTCGACGGCGAGGTCCACACCGCCGACTTCGCGTACCTGTCGGATCTGTCGCTGTGGGACACCTACCGGACGGTCCACCCGTGGTTCGCGCTGGTCCAGCCGGATCGGCAGCGCGAGGTGCTCCAGAGCCTGGTCCGGATGACGGAGGACGGCGGATCGGTGCCGCGGTGGCCGCTCGGGCACGGGTACACCGGCGGGATGATCGGCAGCCCGGCGTCGATCGTGTTCGCGGACAGCGCGGCGAAGGGGATCGACGGGTGGGATGAGGGGGTCGCGTTCGACGCGGCGTACGCCCAGGCGACGGGCCCGGTGTCGCCGGAGGGCCGCGAGGGCGTGGAGGACTGGACCACCCTCGGGTACGTCCCGTCGGACGTGGGCGCCGGCGCGTCGCTGACGCTCGAGTACGCGTGGGCCGACGCGACGACCGCGCTCTGGGGCCGGTCGCTGGGCCGCGACGCCGAGGCCGACACCCTCGCCGCGCTCGGCCGGAACTGGCGGAACATCTGGGACCCCGACGCCGGGTTCCTCCGGGCCAAGGCGCGCGACGGCTCGTTCGCCCCGTTCACCTCGGAGTTCCGGTGGACGTCCGACTACACCGAGGGCAACGCCTGGCACTACCTGTGGACCGTCCCGTACGACGTGGACGGCCTGATCGAGGTCGAGCACGGCGGCGACCGCGAGGCGTTCTTCGCGCGCACCGCCGACTACTGGCAGGAGGTGTTCGCGGAGCCCGACGACGCCGCCCCGGACGACTGGTACTGGCACGGCAACGAGCCCGTGCTGCACTACGCCTGGCTCGGCTCGCTCGCCGGCCGGACCGATCTCACCGTGGACGCGGTCCGGTGGATCCTCGCGCACCGGTACGCCCCGACCCCCACCGGCCTCGACGGCAACGACGACGCCGGCACGCTGTCCGCCTGGTACCTGTGGGCCGCGACCGG
>JBEBJW010000038.1:0-14841 GCA_040079715.1 Myxococcota bacterium
ACGGCAGCTCGTCCGGGCAACCGTCGTCGTCGCGGTACCCGTTGAGCTCCTCCGCCCCGTCCGGACACGGGTCGACCGCGTCGACCACGCCGTCTCCGTCCACGTCGCTCGGCGCGGTCGACCGGACCGTCGGGTGGCAGGTCGGGCTGACCGTCGGGTGGCGACCGGAGCGGGGGCCGACGGACATCGACGGGATCGCGCTCGCGACCCCGAGCGACGCCGAGGCGCTGCTCGATCCAGCGACCTGGCACCTCGAGGCCGCGCGGACCGGGCGCAGCGCGGCGCGGTACCGCGCCGAGCTCGCCGAGACTGTCACCCGGCTGATCCACACCCGCCGACAGCTCGCCGGGGTCCCGCCGGACGAGGGATCCCTGCGCGACCGGGTCGACCGCAGGCTGTGGCTCGCCGAGCTCGACGCGCGGCTCGACGTGCTCACCGGAGCGCCCCTCTCAGTGCCGTCCTCCCCAGACCTCCGAGGTGACCGATGATCTCCCTGTGGACCGTGGCCAGCGCCGACGCTTCCCCGAGTGAACCCAGCGACCCGAGCGACCCGAGCGAACCCAGCGGGCCGGGCGATCCGGTGGACGCGGTGCTCGCGCGGTTCGCCGCCGAGCCGTCGATCGCCGACGTCCAGCGGTGGGCGAGCGAACAGGCCGAGCTCGATCCCGCCCAGGTCCGGCGGTGGCTCCGGCAGTCGTCGTCGTTCGCGTTGTTGCCCGAGGTCACCGTGGACCTGTCCCGGCGCGACGACTGGGGCGCCGGGTACGAGTACTACGACCCGGCCGGCGCGGATCCGCTCCCGGGCGAGACCGCGACCGCGGTGGCCGACGACGCGGACCAGGGGCGGACCCAGGAGGTGGCGCTCCGGCTGCAGTGGCAGCTCGCCGATCTCGTGATGAGCTCCGAGCGGATCCGGGTGATCCACGAGGCCCAGGACGTGGTGAAGCTGCGGGACGACGTGCTGACCGAGGTGACCCGCCTGTACTTCGAGCGCAGGCGGCTCCAGGTCGAGCAGCAGCTCGCGCCGAAGATCGACCCGGTCGCGCGGGCCGCCGACCAGCTCCGGTTGCTCGAGCTGACCGCGAACCTCGACGCCCTCACCGCCGGCGCGTTCTCGTCCGCGGTGGCCCGCAGCGGTCGGTCACGATAGCGACGAGGCCCACACCACCGGCGGGCGGACGATGCACCAGACGATCTGGATCCTCGACTTCGGCAGCCAGTTCACCCAGCTGATCGCGCGGCGGATCCGCGAGCTCGGAGTGTACTGCGAGATCCGACCCTGTACCGACCCCGCGCCCCCGATCCTGCCGTCGAACGTGATCGGGCTGATCCTGTCCGGCGGCCCGGCGTCGGTCGTCGGGCCGGACGCGCCGCCGTTCGACCGGCGCTGGCTCCAGGGTGCGGTCCCCGTCCTCGGGATCTGCTACGGCATGCAGCTGATGGCGAAGGAGCTCGGAGGTCGCGTCGCCCGGGGCTCGTCGCGCGAGTACGGCCTCGCGCGGATCGAGATCGGTGACGATCCCGGGCCGCTGTTCCGCGACTTCGAGTCGGGCGACGTGGTGTGGATGAGCCACGGCGACCACGTCGACGAGGCCCCGCGCGACTTCCGGATCGTCGCGCGGAGCAACGGGGTGGCGGCGGCGATGACGTCGTCCGACTGGCTGATGTTCGGGCTCCAGTTCCACCCCGAGGTCACCCACACCACGCACGGCAAGGCGCTGATCCGCCGGTTCGTGGTCGAGGTGTGCGGCGCCACCGGCGACTGGACCCCCGGCTCGTTCATCGAGGAGCAGGTCCAGCGGATCCAGACCAAGACCCACGGGTCGACCGTGATCTGCGCGCTGTCCGGCGGGGTCGACTCCGCCGTCACCGCCGCGCTCCTGCACCAGGCGATCAGCGATCAGCTCGTGTGCATCTTCGTCGACAACGGACTGCTCCGGACCGGCGAGGTCGAGTCGGTCCGCCGGGAGTTCGCGGACTACCGGATCGAGGTGGTCGACGCCGCCGATCGGTTCCTCGCCGCGCTCGCCGGGGTCACCGATCCCGAGCAGAAGCGGAAGATCATCGGCGAGCTGTTCGTCCGGGTGTTCGAGGAAGAGGCCCGCAAGCTTGCCGACGCGAAGTTCCTCGCCCAGGGCACGCTGTACCCCGACGTGATCGAGAGCGTGTCGGTCCGCGGCCCGTCGGCGACCATCAAGAGCCACCACAACGTCGGCGGGCTGCCCGAGCGGATGGATCTCCAGCTGGTGGAGCCCCTCCGCGAGCTGTTCAAGGACGAGGTCCGGTCGGTCGGCGAGGCGCTCGGCCTGTCGGAGGCCCGGGTCTGGCGCCAGCCGTTCCCGGGTCCCGGGCTCGCGGTCCGGTGCCTCGGCGAGGTCACCCGCGCCCGGCTCGAGCCGCTGCGCCACGCCGACGCGATCGTCCGCGAGGAGCTCCGGGCCGCCGGGCTCGAGCGATCGATCTGGCAGGCGTTCGTGGTCCTGCTGCCGGTGCGGTCGGTCGGGGTGATGGGCGACGAGCGGACCTACGAGGAGGCGGCCGTGATCCGCGCGGTCCACAGCTCGGACGGCATGACCGCCGACTGGGTCCACCTGCCGTACGAGGTGCTCGGGCGGATGTCGACCCGGATCATCAACGAGGTCAAGGGGATCAACCGAGTGGTGTACGACATCTCGAACAAGCCCCCCGCGACCATCGAGTGGGAGTGATCGGGATACGCTGGGAGCTGGGGTTCGAGGCGAGATGGGGTTCGAGGATCCGCCGCAAGGACTGCGCACCACGCCTGGGCTCGACGGGATCACCATCCACGTCGACCCCTACCTGCCGGATCACGGGCACGGTGACCTGAAGCGGATCCTCGCCGCAGTCGGCGGCGGGGCGCTGGTGTACCGGATGGCGCTGCTGGTCGGGAGCCGGTTGGTGTGGGTCGGGCTGGCGGTCGCGGTGCTGCTGGTGGCGGGGTCGCTGGTCGGCGCCGGGATCCGGGCGTGGCAGCGGGGGCGTCAGCTCCGGACCCGGATCGAGCTCCGGGTCGGCCGCGACGATCTGCGGCTCGAGGAGACCCTCGACGGGCGATCGGTGCGCCGGGAGCGTCTGTTCCTCCGCGACGTGGGCCGGGTGGACGTGCGCGAGCCTGCGTACCAGCGGCCGCACGTGGTGGTCGCGGTCGCCGGCCGAGAGGCGGTCGCGGTCCCGATGGAGCGCCACCCGATCGAGGCGGCGGCGTGGCTCGCGTCCGAGCTGGCCGACGCGGGACGGGCGGCCCGGAAGCGAGACGGGGAGGGGATCCGCGAGATCCCGGACCCGTTGCGGAGCTTCACCCCCCGGTGAAGGCTCCGGACGCGACTCACCGGGGGAAGGGGAACGCGTCGCCGTCGGCCGCCAGCCGGGTCGGCACGCCGGTCCGCGCGACGGTCGACACGGCCTCGGCGGGGTCCACGTCCGGGTACAGGTGCGTCAGCCACACCGCCGCCGGCCGCGCCGCGTCGACGATCGCCGCGACCTGGGCCGGGCCGAGGTGACCCTCCACGTCGCCGCCGCACTCGCACACCAGCAGGTCCGCCCCGGCGGCCAACACCGCGAGCGCCTCGCTCGGGCCGGTGTCACCGGAGAACACGACCGACCGCCCGCCCGCCGACCACCGAAGGTGGAGCGCCGCCGCGGCGTGGTTCGCCGGCCGGCTGTCGACCTGGAGCCCGTCGAGGTCGAGCCCGTCCGGCCCGTCCAGCGACAGCTCCCGCAGCGCGACCTCGCCGCGGCCGGGGCGGATCCACTTGCCGTACACCCCGCGCAGCCCGTCCAGGAACGCGCCGAACCCGGCCCCGGCGACGATCGGGTAGTCGCGATCGCGGGGAGGGGGCCCGACCCGCATCGAGAACAGCAGCGGGACGAGGTCTCCGCAGTGGTCGGGGTGGTGGTGCGAGTAGAACCCGCCGTCGAGGGTCCGCGGATCGACCCCGGCCCGCAGGCACCGCTGGAGCGTGCCGGTGCCCCCGTCGACCAGCCACGAGCGACCGTCGAGCTGGACCAGGAACCCCGCGGGCCCGCGGTCGAGGGTCGGGACGGTGGTGCCCGAGCCGAGGACCACGAACCGGAGGCCGGTCACGCGGGGTCCAGCGCCTCGAGCTCGACGCCGAGCCAATCCAGTGCCTCTTCGCGCAGGGCGTGGGCCAGCTCGGACACGATCGCGTCCCGGGTGCCGGCGCGGGCGAGGTTCCGGGCGAACAGCCGGACCGCCTCCGGGTGGACCTCGAACGGATCGCGGCCGTCCGGCGGCTCCCCGAGTGCCAGCGCCCCGACCATCGGCGACAGGGGCGGCGTGGTGTCGCGCAGCTCGTCGAGGTTCGGCAGATCCTCGACCCGGAACGGCACCTGGCGCCAGAACGCCTGGAGCCGCGGCGGGAGCTGCGCCACGGCGGCCTCGATCACCCCCTCCCACTCGGTCGACTTGAGCGACAGCGGGAGCGGGAACCGCACCGGATCGAGGTGCGCGGCAGCGGTCAGCTCGGTGACCGCCTCGGACTGGCGCCCGGGGGTCCGCTCGAGCGCGAGCCCGAGGAACTGGTGGGCCTCGGCGTTGCCCGGATCCAGCCGGACCGCCTCGCGGGCGGACTCGGCGCAGGTCGGCAGGTCGCACAGGTGAAACGCGGAGATCGCGAGCCCGGTCAGCGTGGCCGAGTCTCCGCCGTCGAGCGACACCCGGTGCTCGTACACCTGGCGGGCGAGCTCCCAGTCGCCGGTCTCGAGCAGGGCCTCGCCGAGCAGGAACAGCCCGTCCGGGTGATCCGGGTCTTCGTCGAGCAGCTCCTCGGCCTCGAGGATCACGTCGCCCCACGCGCAGTCGCGCGCAGCGCCCCGGACGCGGTCGAGCCGCATCGCAGCGCGCAGTTCGGGGTCCAGCTGCCAGGCACCACCGGCGAGAGCGTCGTCCATCGCCCGTGTCTAACGCGCCGGGGACGAGCGCGGCCCCTCGGCGACGATCACCGCCCGAACAGCTTCGCGAGGCAGCCCCGGCGCTCCTCGATCTCGATCGGACCGCTCGCGACCGCGAGCGCACCGGCGTCGGGAGACATCGACACCGGCGGGGGCGCGGCCGGCGCCCGCTGAGCGCCCTTCGACTTCGCCCGACCGTCGCCCGCCGGCAGCCCGCCGCGGAGCGCCAGCGAGAAGTGCGCGAACTCGGCGATGTCGCGGCACAGGTCGATGTCGTTGATCATCCACTGCTCGAAGTTGATCTCCTCCTGCGGCGTGGCCATCCGGCCCGACTCGTACAGGGGGAGG
This sequence comes from Myxococcota bacterium, assembly GCA_040079715.1. Taxonomy (GTDB): domain Bacteria; phylum Myxococcota_A; class UBA796; order UBA796; genus JACKER01. The sequence goes on from JBEBJW010000038.1 coordinate 5,281, forward strand.
GGGGCCCGATCGAGGATCGGCGTCTCGGGCGCGACCTCGAACGGCACGCCCTCCTGGTCGCGCAGCCACTGCTTGACCCGGTACCGGGCGCGCAGGATCCCGATCGGGTTGCCGCCCAGCGCCTCGGCGAGCTGGTTGACCTCTTCCTTCGCGACCCGCCCACCGTAGCTCGCCTCGAGCAGCTTGACCTCGGACGGAAGCGCGTTGCGCGCCCGGACGAGCAGCTCCTTCGGGTGCTTCTCGCCGGTGTACGCGTTGGGCTCGTCGCCGTCCATCGTCCGGCTTCCGGCCCCCTCGAGCTCCTTCAGCACGATGTCGTGCGCCCACCCGACCAGGGCGCGCGAGTCGGTGACCGACACGATCCCTTCGCCGAACTTGTGACAGGCGGCGTCGCACGGCGTGCGCCCGCGAGACTCACCGAGCCGGCTGGTGGTGATCGCGTAGTACCAGTCCGCGAACCGCTGGGCCATCATCTGGCCGGCCTGGCCGTCGCCCTTCCGCCAGTCGGTGAACAGCTGCTTGGTCGACCGGGTATCGGTCTCGGCCATCATGTCTCCTGCGGCTCTCGCCGCCCGGCCGGATGGTACTGGGCGGGGTCGGGTGTGGCAAGGGTCGACGCGGTCTCACGGGTCACGCCGCGCGACGCGTCCTGGGGCGGCACCACCCTGGGCGGCCCCACCCTGGGCGGTTCGACCGGCCGGATCCGGACCGAGGTGAGGAGCCGCCCGTACAGCCACTCGTACCGCGCGTCGACCGCGAACGGGCCCTCGCCGCCGGCGAGCACGAGCTCGACCCGCGCGGCGCCCTGGAGATCCGGGTGGACGATCGCCTCGTGAAACCCGACGTACCGCCGGACGTACGGGTCGAGCGCCTTGTACACCGACTCCTTGATGCTGAACCGGACGAGCAACGCGATCCACCGTCGATGATCCGGCAGCTCGGCGATCTCGGCCAGCTCGCGATCGCGAAGGACGTGCTCGGCGATGCCGGGCCGCGCTGGCGCGTAGTCTTCGAGGTCGACCCCGAGCGTGCCGAACGCGGCCTGCGACGCCATCCCCACCGCGAGATCGCGCTTGTGGCTGATCGAGCCGGCGAGCGCCGCGGGGAGCACCGGCCGGCTGCGATCGTCCGGCAGGATCGGGGGCACCTGGTACCCGAGCTGGGCGCAGGCGTGGCGGAGCGCGATCCGACCGCCGACGAACGACACCTGGCGGTACGCCCGGAGCGTCCGAGCGAACTCGGCTTCCGCCGCGGGCAGCGTCGCCAGGACGGACTCCGCCACCGGATCCGGGAGGGTCCCCGCCGGGGTTTCGGGGAGATGGACCGCGGCGATCACGCCGTGCGCCGAGGCGTGGAGGAAGGCGATGTCGAACGGAGGCACGATGGCGGCATCATACCCCGTGGGCTCAGGACGTGTAGGAACCGCCTCCCACCGCCAAGATGACCGGGGTGGCGGCGACCGGCCGGCTGGCGCCGAGCTCGATGCCGTGATCATATGGGAGGGCACTGCGGTTGACGGACCGTGCCGCGGTGTGGAATCTCGTCCCGAAAGGAGCACGCGTTGACGAAGTCTCTGGTCGTCGTCGAATCCCCGGCGAAGGCCCGCACGATCGCGGGCTTCCTCGGTGCCGGGTACGAGGTGCTCGCGAGCATCGGCCACATCCGCGACCTGCCGCGGAACGAGAAGGAAGTCCCCGAGGACAAGCGGGCCACGCACGGTCGGCTCGGCGGGATCGCCCCCGACGACGACTTCGACGTGGTGTACGTCGTCCCTCCGAGCAAGCGCGAGGTCATCAAGCAGCTCAAGGCGGCGTTGAAGCGGGCGGACGAGCTGATCCTGGCGACGGACGAGGATCGCGAGGGCGAGGCGATCTCGTGGCACATCGTCGACGTGCTGCAGCCGAAGGTGCCGGTCAAGCGGATGGTGTTCCACGAGATTACGCCGTCGGCGATCGATCACGCGCTGCAGAACCCGCGCAACCTGTACATGAAGCTGGTCGAGGCGCAGGAGGGGCGGCGGATCCTCGATCGGTTGGTCGGGTACGAGACGTCCCCGGTGCTGTGGCGGAAGATCGGCCAGTCCGCGCGATCCGCCGGGCGGGTCCAGTCGGTCGCGGTGCGGATGGTCGTCGAGCGCGAGCGCGCCCGGATGGCGTTCCACAAGGCCGGGTGGTGGGACCTCGAGGGCCAGTTCGCCGACGCGAAGTCGACCGCCGGCGCCGCGGGCGATCAGCCGTTCCGGGCGAGCATGATCGAGCTCGACGGCAAGCGGCTCGCCGAGGGGCGCGACTTCGACGCTGCCACCGGCGGGCTGATCGCGGGCAAGGACGTGGTCGTCCTCGACGAGGCCCGCGCCCGCGGCCTGGTCGACCGGCTGACCGGCCGGCCGTTCCGGGTCGCGTCGGTCGAGAGCAAGTCGTTCACCGAGAAGCCGAAGGCCCCGTTCACCACCTCGACGCTCCAGCAGGAGGCGGCGCGCAAGCTGCGGTACCCCGCGGCGAAGACGATGGCGGTCGCCCAGCGCCTGTACGAGCGCGGGTTCATCACCTACATGCGGACCGACAGCACGAACCTGTCGGATCAGGCGATCGGCGCCGCGCGCACCGCGATCGAGCAGCTGTACGGCGCGTCGTACCTCCCGCCCGCCCCCCGGCTGTACAAGGGCAAGGTCAAGAACGCGCAGGAGGCCCACGAGGCGATCCGACCGGCGGGCGAGCGGATCCGGTCGCCGGACGAGGTCCGGGCCGAGCTCGACGCCGACGAGCAGCGCCTGTACGAGCTCGTGTGGATCCGGACCATCGCGTGCCAGATGGTCGACGCCCGCGGGCGGAACACCACCGTGCGGCTGACTGCGTCGTCGTCCGGTGGGGAGAACGTCGTGTTCCGCGCGTCGGGCCGGACCTACGACTTCCTCGGGTATCGTCGCGCGTACGTCGAGAGCGTCGACGACGACGAGTCCGACGCGGACGCGGTCCTGCCGCCCCTGGTCGAGGGCCAGGACATCGCCTCGCGGACCCTCGCGGCCGCCGGGCACGAGACGAAGCCTCCGGCGCGGTTCACCGAGGCCAGCCTGGTCAAGGAGATGGAGGAGCGCGGGATCGGCCGCCCGTCCACCTACGCGACCGTGCTCGGCACCATCCAGAGCCGCGAGTACGTCTGGAAGAAGGGGACCGCACTCGTCCCGTCGTGGACGGCGTTCGCGGTGACGAAGCTGCTCGAGGACCACTTCGGCCAGCTCGTGGACTACGGGTTCACCGCGTCGATGGAGGAGGAGCTCGACCGGGTCGCGCGCGACGGCGGCAAGGTCGAGTCGTGGCTCCACTCGTTCTACTTCGGCAACGGGCACCCGGGCCTCCGGAAGCTCGTCGCGGACGAGCACCTCGCGAAGATCGATCCGCGCGCGGTCAGCACGATCCCGATCGGCGTCGACGCCGAAGGGGTGTCGATCGTCGTCCGGGTCGGCCGGTATGGTCCGTACGTCCAGCGGGGCGACGGCGACGAGCGCGGCGCGATCCCGCCGGAGATCGCGCCGGACGAGCTGACGATCGAGAAGGCGCTCGAGCTGATCCGTCGCCAGGCCGAGGGGCCGCGCGCGCTCGGGGCGGATCCCGCGTCCGGGCTGCCGGTGTTCGTCCTCGACGGGCGGTTCGGTCCGTACGTCCAGCTCGGCGAGCAGGAGCCGAAGTCGAAGAAGAAGCCGAAGCGGGCGTCGCTGTTCAAGTCGATGACCCCGCAGACGGTCGATCTGCAGCAGGCGCTGATGCTGCTGTCGCTCCCCCGCACCGTCGGCGCGGACTCCGAAGGGCGCACGATCCTCGCGCGGCCCGGTCGGTTCGGTCCGTACCTCGAGCGGTCGGACGGCGACACCCGCAGCATGGACGCCGAGGAGATGCTGCTGACGATCACCGTGCCCGAGGCCGAGGCGCTGTTCCTCCAGCCGAAGCGCGGCCGCGGGCGGGTCGCGAAGCCGCCACTGCTCGAGCTCGGCGAGTCTCCGGACACGAACAAGCCGATCCGGGTGCTCGACGGGCGGTTCGGTCCGTACGTCACCGACGGTGACACCAACGCCACCCTCCCGCGCGGGTCGGACCCGACCACCCTGACGGTCGAGGAGGCGCTGGCGCTGCTCCGCGCCCGGGCCGAAGCCGCGCCGTCGACCAAGAAGAAGGGCAAGGCGAAGGCCAAGACCACCAAGGCCAAGTCCACCGCCAAGGCCAAGACCGGGAAGGCCGCGAAGGCCGTCGAAGCCGACGGTGCCGACGAGGCCGACGACGACGGGTCCACCGACGGGGAGGTCGCGGCGAAGCCGAAGAAGGCGCCGGCGAAGAAGGCCGCGGCGAAGAAGAAGGCCCCGGCCAAGAAGGCGGCCGCGAAGTCGAAGGCCGCGTCGGCCGAGGTCGAGCCCGAGCCCGAGAAGACGCCGGACGCGCCGAAGCCCCGGCGGGGCAAGGCCGCCGCCGCGGGGTGAGCCCGTCCGTCCGGGAGAACCTGCCCGATCCGCCGTGAACCGGGGTCGAGACCCCTGCCGCGGCGGGAGCGGATAAGGGCACCGTGATGAACCCGCCCAACCCCACCGTCCGGGTGACCTCACCCGTCCAAGGCGTGTCCGGAACCACGTTGTACGAGGCCGTGTCTGCGTCCGGGGCTCCGATCCCCGGTCCGCGGATCGCGGTGATCGCCCGGATGCACGGCAACGAGCCGGTGGGCGATCCGGTGCTGCTGCGCCTCGCCGCCGAGATCGGGTCGCACCTCGTGTGCGGCGCCGTCCTGACCGTGCGGGCCAACGAGGCCGGGGCGGCGCTCGACGCGCGGCACACCGTCGGCGGGACCGACATGAACCGCCTGTGGGACACCGCGACCCTCCGGCGGCTCGCGTCCGCGTCCCAATCCTCCACGGCGTCGCTGTGCTACGAAGAGGCCCGCGCGCTCGAGCTGTCGCCGCTGGTGCTCGGGTGCGACGCGGTGCTCGATCTGCACTCGACCAGCCGCCCGGCCGCGCCGTTCCTGGTGATGCGCGACGACCAGGCCCACGCGACGCTCGCGCTGAAGCTCGGCGTCCAGCGCCTGATCACCGGCCTGCACGAGAACGCGATCCTGTCCGGCGGCGTGGCGGCGAACGTCGGGTTGTACCCGGCGGAGCGCGGCGGTCGGCTCGGGTTCACCTTCGAGGCCGGTCAGCACACCGATCCGGAGACCGCGGCGCGCGCGTGGGACGTGACCGTCCGGACCCTGGCGGGGCTCGGGGCGTGGAGCCCGGCCCCGCCGCCGCCGGACGTGCGGGCCGAGGTGTACGAGATCACCGAGCGGGTGATCCAGGCGTCGGCCGACGTGGAGCCGTTCCGGTTCGTCGGGTACGACGGCGGCGAGGCCGGGGGCGGCCGGCGCGGGCTGCCGGCGCGGCGCCTCCACTCGTTCGACGAGATCCAGGCGGACGAGGTCGTGCTCCGACGCGGCCGGACCGAGGTCGTGCGGGCCCACACGGCGTTCACGATGCTGATGCCGGCCCCCGCGACGCCGCCGGGGACGGACCTGTACTACGTCGCGCAGCCGCGTCAGGGCGGGCTGTCGAACGGCGTCCCGCGCACCGACGCCGAGGCCCGTCGGGAGGCCCTCGCGATCGAGCGGATGCTCGATCTGCTCGGCGACGACGAGTTCGAGCGCGGCACCACCTGGGTCGGGTTCGACAACCGGCGCCTGTTCGACCAGTGCGCGTCGATCATCGGGCGGGCGATCCGGCTCGACGAGGGCCACCCGCACCGCCGGATCGTGATCGTCGGGCGCGGCGACACCAACGGCGACGAGCCTGAGCGGCGGGCCGGTCACCGGTACCGCGAGGCGATGCGGACCGCGGTGTCCGACGGCCTGCCGATCGAGCGGATCCAGCTCCTGCGCGGGGCGTCGCTGGGGTGGATCGACGCGTTGACCGGCCACGGGATGCTCGAGCTGATCGACCGCCGGTCGGCGCGGTCGGGGGCGGACAGCGTCCGGATGCGCCTGTCGTTCCGCCAGCCCCACACGGCCTCGCTGCTGATCGGCGGCGACCTCGGCCTCGCGCTGTCGACCGGCGATCTGCGCCACGTGCGGGTGGCGATGCTGATCGAGGCGGCGACGGTCGAGCCGGACGGTCCGACCGCCCGGGTCCGGGTCGTGCGATCGGGCCTGGTGTCGACCCGCCCCGAGGTGATCGCCGCCGCCGGCTCGCTGCTCGCGACGCTGCGGGACGAGCACCGGTCGCTGGTCCGGCAGGGCGCGCTGGCCGACGTGGGCCCGGTCCGCGATCTGCTCCTGCCGGACGACGCGATCGAGGCGGTCCCCGACGCCGAGCGGATGGAGGCCCTCCGCCAGACCCTGTACCGGTCCCAGCTCCGGCTGTGGTGCGACCAGCTCCGGCTCGAGCTGACCCGCCCGGTCCCGCTCGCGACCGACGGCGACGTGGGCGCCTGGCTCGCCCGGACGATGGCGGCGACCGGGATCCTCGATCCGGACGCGCTGCGCGGGATCGCGATCCGCCGCGTGGGCGGGGGGTACATCGCCGATCCCGACGCGATCGAGGCGCTGTACGAGCAGGTCCACCGACCGGGACCGACCGACGATCTGCCGCTCGCGCCGTTCGGGACCGCGCCGCCGCCGTCGCCGCCGCAGCCGCTGTTCGCGTCGGACGTGACCGCCGACGACCTCGAGCGGTGGGTGAGCTGGACCCGGTTCGTCCGCGGGTTCCAGGTGGTCCCCGAGACCCGCGGCAAGGACCTCGATCTCGCGTTCGACGGCGGCGACATCCGGGATCGGCTGACCCGGTGGTTCGACGGCGCGCGCGCGCTCGCGGCCGGTCGCCCGGAGGACGTGCTGGTGGTGGTGGCCGGCGACGGGCTGAACCCGACCCGCGACCGGATGTCCGACGCGTTCCCGCTGTACCGGTCGCAGCGGGCGTTGGTCCTCGATCCGAACGTCCGGTACCTGAGGATCCAGCACGCGCAGGGCACCCACCTCGCGTGGATGAAGGACTTCCTCCACACGCTGTCGCAGCGGCCGGCGTCCGACCGGTCGGTCGCGGTCCAGTTCGAGATCGAGCACGGCGCCACCGTCAACGTGATCCTGGTGCTCGAGCGCGATCGGACGATCCCGGAGGGGATCCGCCCGTGGAGCCTCGACGGGTGGGACATCGTGTCGTGCGGGGTCGTGCTGTCGGACCTCGAGTCGCTCGGGACCGAGAACTACAAGGTCGGGATGTTCACCGAGCGGCTCCCCGGCAAGCCGCAGTCGCTGAACCTCGAGCTGCTGCACTTCGGGCGCGCCCACTGCGAGGGGCTGCTGGTCCAGGCCGGCGCGCGGGTCGAGGGCCAGATCGGCCCCGAGGCGGTCACCGGGATCGAAGACACGCTCGTGCGGCAGATCGCGCGGTGGATCGAGCGGGTCCGGGTGTGGAAGACGAGCTCCCACTCGACCCCGGCGGACCCGGACGTCCGCGCCACCTGGGTCGCGCGCCGCCTCGGGCTGGCGGACCTCCGGCTCGCGCACGCGATCGGCCAGCAGATGGACCGGACCGATCCGGCGCTCGGTGCCGCGCGCGCGCTGTGGGACGCGGTGCCGGCGTGGCCGGGGCCGCCGTGGACCGCGAGGGCGGACGGGGCGACCGAGACGCCGGACGCGGTGTGACCGACTTGAGGTAGCCTCGCGGCGTGCCACCGGGCGCGATCGAGGTCGGAGGGGGGTTTGGAGTACACGATCACCGCACTGAACGGTGACTCGGTGAAGGTCGAGTCGGAGAACTGGATGACCGCGATGGGCAAGGCGCTCGCGTTCTTCGACATCGAGATCGGCTCGATCGGCCGGCTGACCTGTTCGCCGGCGCGCGACGGGTCGGTGTTCATCGAAGATCCGACCGGCAGCCGGTCGTGGATGGTCCGCCAGCACGCGCCGGACATCGCGGTCCGGGTCACGCCCCGGGCCCTGCTCGAGCGGTGGGAGCCGGTCCGCGAAGCGCCGACCGCCAACTTTCCCGCTCGACCGCTCGGGGCTGGATTCGGGGCGAGCGCCGCGGCGGAGCGCCGTCGACCGGAGCGAAGGGCCGAGGCCGCGTCCGCTGCGTCGCCACCGCCCGAGATCGACATGCCGCTCGACTCCTCGCTCCGCGCGCCGACGCTCGACGAGCGCGCCGAGGAGCTCGCCGCCGCGATCGGTCCGGTGACCCGGGAGCGGGGAGGGGACCTCGTGCTCGAGGCGATCCGCGAGTACGTCCGGGCCGACGCCGCGTGCGTGGCCGTCGGTACGCTGAACGACGCCGCCCTGCGGGTGGTCTCCGCCGAGGGGCCGATCGCGGGCTCGGTGGTCGGCCGCCAGGTCGGGTTCGGCGAGGGGCTGATCGGGATGTGCTTCGACATGCGCGGCACGCTGCTGGTGAACGACGTGGCGGGCGACACCCTCCACCTCGACCAGCTCGAGCGCCAGCCGCCGACGCTCGCGGTGATGTGCGTCCCGCTGCTCGACGACGAGGGCAACGCGTTCGGCGTGGTCCAGCTGCTGAACACGCCGGATCGGCAGTTCACCCGGTCGCACACCGAGCTGGTCGAGGCGTTCGCCCGCACGTTCGCGGAGACGCTCGCCCGACGGTGATTGCCCTCACATCCCGCGGATGTCGGTCGCGTCGGCCCGGGGCCCGAACTTCGGCGCTCCGATCCCGCGCTGCGCCAGCAGGCGCAGCACCCGGCCCCGGTGTCCGGCGTACGGGGCGAGCAGGGCCAGCATCCGGTCGTCGTCGGCGCGGGCCTCGCCCGCGAGCGCCCACGCGACGCCGTTCGGCAGGTGCAGATCGCCGGTCTGGACGACGTCGGCCCCGCCGTGGGACGAGCCGAGCACGTGCGCGGCGGTCCACGGACCGATCCCGCGCAGCCCGGTCAGCCGCTCGTGGGCCACCGCCACCGGCTCGCGGGCCAGCGCCTCGAGGCGGTTCCGACGCTTGCAGGCCTCGATCAGCGTCTGCGCGCGGTTCCGCTCGACCCCGAACCGGTGGAGCGTGTAGTACGGCTCGTTCGCCAGGGCCGCAGGGTCCGGCGGGAGTCGGAGGGAGGGGTGCGGACCGGGCGCCGCCCCGCCGAACCGGAACACCAGGCCGCGCCAGGCCTCCGCCGCGGCCTTCCCGGTGACCCGCTGGCCGAGGACCCCCGCGATCAGCCGGTCGACGATCGTGCCGGTCCGACCGAACCGGAGCTCCGGGAACCGCCGGACCGCGTCGGCGACCACCGGATCGTGCGCGACGAACCCGGACGGATCGTCGTCCGCGCCGAGCAGCGCCTCCACCGCGACCTCGCCGGCCCCCGGGCCCCACAGGTGCACGGTGACCCGGTCGGGGCCCGGGATCGCCACCGCGGTCGCCGGACCAGCCGGGGTGCGGGTCGCCCACCACCACCGGTCTCCGTCGCGTCGAACGGTGGGATCGCCCATCGCGATCCGCTGGTGGGTCGCGAAGATCGCGTCGAGCCCGAACCAGCCGCCGACCTCCCGGGTCAGCGCGGGAGTCAGGCCTCCTCCCCGGGCCGCTGGCGCCGACGGCGGCCGGGTGGGGGC
>JBEBJW010000039.1:0-14832 GCA_040079715.1 Myxococcota bacterium
GTGGCTCCCGCGCGCCGGTTGACGCGCCACCGGTCGCCGCCGACGCGGTCAGTCGAGCGTGACCACGATCCGCAGCCGGACGCGCTGGCCGAGCGGCGGCGCGAGATCGACGTCCGCAGCGCAGTCGAACAGCCATTCGTCGTCCGGTGACGTCCAGAACGTCCACCCGTCCAGGTGGTACACGCCGAACCCGGCGCGGAACGCGGATCGGTCCACGGGATCGGGGGGCGGGACCTCCGGCGCGCACCGCACCACCGCCGCGAGCAGCGCGTCGCGCCAGTCCCCCGGCGGCGCGATCCGGGCCCGGTACGACCGCCACACCGCGCGGAAGTGGCCGCACTCCCATCGGCGGCAGTCGGCGGCCCGGTCGGCCAGCGCCACCCACGCGTCGAGGTCGCGGTCGGCGGCGTACGCGGCCTGGACCCCGAACGCCACGGCGCCGAGGTACGCCCCAGGATCGGCGGCCACGAGGTCGCGGAGGGCCGCGAGGGTCGCCGGATCGACGTCCGCCTGCGGCGGGGCGTGGAGGAGCGTCGCTGCGACCGCCCCCACCGCCGGGTCGGCGTCGCGGATCTGGTCGAGCAGCGCCCGCTGGTGCGGGAACTCGTCGGTGTAGCGGAGGTCGCCCGCCAGTCGGACGTCCACCTGGGCCGCAGCGATCGCCGCCAGGTCCGCCGCGGGTCCGCCGGCGGCGCGCCGCACGGTGACGTCGGCCAGCTCGTCGATCACCGGCCACTGCGCAGGGTCTCGGTGCCACCACCGGATCGCGAGGTCGGTCGCCACGACGCCGAGCCACGGGTTCGCCTCCGCGAGCCACACGCCGACCCGACCGACGAACCGCGGGTCTGCATCCGGCGCAGACAGCTCGCGGAGGTGGGGCCCGATCCACCCGAGCGGGCGCGGCGCGGCGCTCCACACGCTCTCGGGAGGCCACACATACGCACAACACGCCTGCGGATACGCGGCCCCGCCTGGCCGCAGCCAGATCTCCAGCTCCTCCACCGTACCGGGGACCCGCAGGTCCTCGGCCGGCGCCGGCAGCTGCTCGGTCCACGGCCCGGGCGGGGTGGAGGCCGCGGCGAGGTTCGGGGCGCCCGACTGGCTACGGGGCGGGAGCATCGACACCGCCCCTGCCGCCGCGATCGCCGCCAGCGCGACGATCCACCCGCGGCTCGACCCGGTCCGCGCCCGATCCGAACGTTGGCGGCTGGCTCGTGGCGACATGTCACATCGTCCGCCATCCGGGAGGCGATGTCAATCGGCGGGTACCACCGGGTTTGGGGCGTCGACCAGCAGGGTCATCGCCAGCCGCTGGCCGAGCGGGGCGCCGATCTCGACGTTCGACACGCAGTCGAACAGCGGCTCCGCCCCGGGGGTGGTGGTGAACGCCCACCCGTCGAGGTGGTACGTCCCGCGCGCGTCCCATCCGATCAGGGTGTACTCGGGATCGAACGGAGGCCGGCGCGACGCGCACCGGAGCAGCGCCGCGATCGTCGCGTCCTGCCAGTCCCGCGGCGGGGCCAGGCCGGCCCGGACCACCCGCCAGGCGTCCTGGAACGACCCGCACCCGTGGCCAGCGCAGGTCGCGGCCGCGCCGTCGGCCAGGGCGATCCACGGCTCCACCTCGAGGTCGGCGGCGATCGCGCCCTCGACCGCGGCCAGCACCGCGTCGAGGTGGGCCTTCGGGTCGGGCTCGACCACCGCGCGCAGGGCGGCGAGGTCGGCGGCGTCGACCGGGATGTCGAGCGGCGCCTCCAACCACGACGCGGCGACCGCCGCAGCGACCGGGTCGGCGCCGCCGATCTGGTCGAGCAGGGCCCGCTGGTGGTCCTTCCCCAGCGGTCCGTGCATCCCGAGGTCGGCGCCGGCAGCGACCGCGACCGCCACCCCCTCGGCCGCGGACCCGGCCGCCCGCTCGACCGCCGCGTCCACCAAGTCGCGCAGCACCGGTGCCCCGGACCGGTCCGCGCCGAACCGCCGCCAGGACAGCACGTCGACTGCCGCGAGGCCGAGCCAGGGGTCTGCGTCGATCAACCACGCGGCGGCGGGCCCGACCCACACCGGGTCCAGGTCCACTGGCGGGCGGGGAATCCGCCAGAGGTGCGGCCCGATCCACGACGCGGGGCCGGCGGTCGCGCGCCAGGGGTTGGCCGGCGACTGGTTGCAGCACGGATCGAGGTGGAGGGTGTCCGCTCCGTTCGGGAGGGGCGGTCCGAGGCGGGCCACCAGCACCACGCGATCCTGCGCCGGTCGCGGGACGACTACCGGGGCGGCGACCGCTCGCTGGCCGAGACCCGGGTCGGGCGCCGCGCGGGTGGCATCCTTGGGCGACGATGGTTCCTCCGGGCGGGAGAGCGACAGCACGCCGAGCAGCGCCAACACAGCGCCCGCGACCACCCGACCGTCGACCGACATCCCGCCTCCCCGGACGTTCCTGTGGACCGATCCTCTGCCCGGTGTCAGCCGACTGTCCATCCCTCACTGCGGACCGGCCCGTGATGCCAATCCGCGACCCGACGCGGTCGAGGGAGCTCACCCGATCGCGGCGCGCCGCCCGATCAGCCCGGTTCGATCGAGATCCGCAGGGCGACCCGCTGGCCGAGCGGCGGCGGGACGTCGACGTCGGCGGCGCAGTCGAACATCCACTCGCCGTGGGGGGCGGTGAACGTCCACCCGTCGAGCTGGTACACCCCGTCGCCGAACCACCCCATCGGGAGCGGACCGTCGACCCGCGGGTACTGGGGTCCGCACCGGATCACCGCCGCGACGAGTGCGTCGCGCCAGTCCCGCGGGGGCGCGACCCGCGCCCGGAGCCCGCGCCAGGTCGCGTGGAACACCGCCTCGCACGACCAGCCGGTGCAGGTGTCGTCGGCCCGATCGGCCAGCGCGACCCACGCGGCGACGTCCACGTCCGCCGCGATCGCCGCCCCAGCGCCGAACGCGACCGCGCCGAGGTTCGACGCGGGATCGGCGGTGAGCGCGTCCCGGAGGGCGGCGAGGCTCGGAGCGTCGACCGGGAGCTCCGCCGGGGCGGCGAGGAGCCCGAGCGCGAGCGCGGCGGTCGTGGGGTCGGCGTCGCGGATCAGGTCGAGCAGCCGTCGCTGTCCGGCCCCGAGCCGGCCGTGGTCCGCGCCGTGGCTGGCGTACCGGTCGATCCGGTGCCCGACCTCGGCCGAGACCAGCGACGCCTGCGCCGCCGCTCCTCCCCCGTCGGCTTGCGCGGCGGCGGCGTCCGCCAGCGCCTCGAGCGCCGCCGCCTGGTCCCGGTTCGGGTAGCGCCACCACCGGCTCGCGACGCTGGTCGCGGCCACCCCGAGCCACGGGTTCGTCGCGGCGAGCCACCCGCCAGCCCGCGCGACCCACCGCGGATCGACGTCCGGCGCCGGGATCCGCCACAGCTGCGGGCCGAGCCACCCGAGGGCGCCCGGGGTCGCGCGCCACAGGTTCGCCGGGCGCTCGGTCGAACAGCACCGCTCGAGGTGGAGGGTGCCTCGCGGGCCGAGCCCCACCTCGAGCGGTTCGACCTCGCCGGGCAACCGCCAGACAGCCGGCGTCGCGGCGTCGGGGATCGCCCAGCGGACGTGGGGCTGCGGCGTCGGAGCGCTGTCGGGGCGGGTCATCGAGCCCACGCCGACCAGCGCGATCCCCGCCGCGAGGAGCGCACCCCGGACCGTCCGATCTCGTCGCTGTCGCATGCCCCGAACCCTGCCCCGAGGTTCGATCGTCGCCGCGACGGTGCCGGATGTCAATCGGCGCCGCCTTCCGGTCAGTTGGCCGGCGCGTAGGCCTCGCCCTTGAACGTAGCGACCTGGACCCCGGCCGCCTCGAGGAACTTGGTGGGGAGCACGCCGCCGGCGAACACCATCACGTAGTCGTTGGCGATCGCCGACCGCATCCCGCTCACGTCGACGATCACCTCGCGCTCGGCGATCTCGATCGGCGCGCTCCCGAGCAGCAGCTCGATCCGACCGAGCGCGACCGCAGCGTCGAGCCGCTCCTGGTTCTTCTTCTTGATCCGGTCGAACGCCGTGCCCCGGTACGACAGCGTCACCTTCGCCTTGGCCTGCCCGAGCGCGATCGCTGCCTCGACCGCCGAGTCTCCGCCACCGACCACCAGCACCCGATTCCCGGTGTACCGCTCGGGCTCGAGCAGCCGGTAGGTGACCTTCGCGAGCTCCTCGCCCGGGATCCCGAGCTTCCGCGGCGAGCCCCGCCGCCCCAACGCGAGCACCACCCGGTGCGCCCGGATCGGCCCGGCCGAGGTCGCCACGTCGAACACCCCGTCCGACCGCCGGACGATCCCCTCGACCTTCACCCCGGACCGGACCTCGAGCTGGGTCTTCGCGAGGATCCCGTTCCAGGTCTCGAGCAGCGCCTCCTTGCTGACCTCGGACATCCACAGGCGGCCGTACAGCGGCAGCTCGACCGGCCGCGTCATCGCGATCTTCTGGCGCGGATACTGGAGGATCGTCCCGCCGACCGTCTCCTGGTCGACGGTCTCGCACGCGAGCCCGAGCTGCTTGCCCTTGAGCGACGCCGCGAGGCCGGCCGGTCCCGCGCCGACGATCAGGACCTGGAGTACCCCCGGGGTGACCGGCGGCGGGTTCTTGCCGATCGCGCTCATCGCCTGTAGCGCCTGGACGGTGGCGTTGTAGATCAGCCCCATCCCGCCGAGCTCGCCGACCACGTACAGCCCGGGCACGTTGGTCTCGAACTCCCGGCTGACGAGCGGGATCTCGACCCCGCGGCGCTCGGATCCGAGCACCAGCGCGATCGCGTCGACCGGGCACGCCCGCAGGCACTCGCCGTGCCCGATGCACGCGGTCGGGTTGACGATCTGGGCCTTGCCGTCGAGCACGGCGAGCACGTCCTTCTCGGGGCACACCTCGACGCAGGTGCCGCTGCCGATGCACCGCCCGAGGTCGACCTTCGGGTGGAGCGACACCGGCTGCGCGCCGACCAGCACCGCGTGGGAGTGCTCGACCCGCGCGGCGCCCTCCCGCCGACGTTGCCGCCACAGCGCGAACAGCGTCAGGAACGCGAGCCCCGACAGCCCGAGGATCACCACCAGCCCCAGCAACGTCGCGATCACGGTCGCCATGCCGCGGAACGTACCCCGGATCGGTCCGTTCGACCCGCCGACCGCCAGGTCCGCGTTATGCTGGCCGCCGTGTCGACCCTCACCGCGATCTTCGGACTCCTGATCCTCGCCGTCGAAGCCGTGGTCCTCGTCGGGGTGTACCTCACGGTCCTCCCCACCTCGGGATCGTGGCTGAACGTCGCTGTCGGCTCGATCGGGCTCGCGTCGATGATCGCGATGCTCGTGTACTCGGTCGCCCGTCGATCGGCGGCGCTCCGGCGGGTGATGCGGCTGTCCACCTGGTTGAACCTTCACATCTTCCTGGGCGTCCAGGGCGTGCTGTTCACCGTGGTCCACTGCATGCCGTTGCTGTGGCGGCACGGCTGGCCGATCCTGGTCAACCCAGGGATGCTGAACCTGTACGCGGTGCTGGTGGTGTTCGGGTCCGGGATGTTCGGGCGGTACCTGTACGCCCAGGTCCCGAAGACGCTCGGCGGGCAGCACCTCCAGGCCCGGCAGCTCGAGCAGGAGCTCGAGACGCTCGGCCCGATCCCGGAGACGGTGTCGGCGCTGTGGGCGAAAGCGCCGATGCCGAGGTCGGTGTTCGGGATCGTCCCGGCGGCGTTCGCCCGGCGGCGGGCCCTGTCCCGCCTCGATCGGATGAAGCTCGAGCCGGCGATGCGGGAGATGGCGCGGCGGCGGGTGGTGCTCGAGCACCAGAAGGCGGCGATGGTCGCGGCGCAGCGCGTGTTCCGGTACTGGATCGTGCTCCATCGCCCGATCGCGATCGCGATGTACCTGCTGTCGGGGGTACACGTGCTGGTGTCGGTGTTGTTCTCGACCGAGTGGGGGTGGTGGTGACCGCTCGATGGCTGGCTGCGTTCCTGATGGTCGTGGGACTGGTCGCCGCCGACCGCGCTTGGGCGGCGGATTGGCGGGCGTTCCTGTCGCCCGGCGTGCTGATGCGCGGCCACGACGACTTCGCCGGGGACTGCGACCAGTGCCACCTCGTATTCGACGGGGTGCCGGACGCGAAGTGCCTGTCGTGCCACGAGGTGCTCGCGGATCGGATCTCCGATCAGCGCGGGTTCCACGCGAAGCACGGCGGCGAGGCGTGCAGCAGCTGCCACCCGGACCACCGGGGGCTCGCGTTCTCCGGCACGTCGCCCGAGGCGCTCGCGGCGTTCGACCACAAGGAGACCGGGTTCCCGATCGCCGGGTCCCACGCCTCGCTGAAGTGCGACGAGTGTCACACGGCGCCGATCGGCAAGATGGCGGACAGCTGCGACGACTGCCACGACGACGCCCATCAGTCGGCCCTCGGGCCGGACTGCGCGCCGTGTCACACCGACACGAAGTGGAGCGATCAGCTCAAGTCGCTGGCGGACCACCACACCGCGACCGACGGCGGCCACCAGGGCCTCGGCTGCGACGACTGCCACCTCCACGGCGAGCACCTCGAGCCGTCGGTGGCCTGCGCGACCTGCCACCCGGAGGCCCACGACGGCACCACGTCGAACTGCGACGAGTGCCACACGGTGGCCGGCTGGACCCCGGCGAAGTTCGACCACGGCCCGTGCACCTGCGCGTTCCCCGGCAAGCACCAGACCGTGGAGTGCCTGGCCTGTCACGAGGGGTTCGACTTCACCGACACCCCCACCCTGTGCGCCGGGTGCCACGAGAAGGACCGCAAGCACGAGCCGCTCGGGGAGTGCGGCCGATGCCACAACGCGCTGTCGTGGACCGACAACCAGTTCGACCACGACAAGACGAAGTTCCCGTTGAAGGGCGAGCACCTCGCGGTCGCGTGCAACCAGTGCCACACTACGGCGGGCGTGTTCCGCGGGTTGACCGGCACCTGCGCCACCTGCCACGCCGAGGCCGGCCTCACCGCCCACGGCGACTTCGGCCCGTGCGAGAAGTGCCACACCCCGGCCGGGTTCGCGCCGTCGTCGTTCGACCACGCGTCGGTCGGGTTCCCGCTGACCGGACGCCACGCCGAGGCGCCGTGCCAGGACTGTCATGCCACCAAGGTCCAGGGGTACCCGAACTGAGGTCCGTCGCGTGTGCGGACGGGTCGCGTGTGCGGACGGGTCGGGTGGCCGACCGGTGGCCCCCGGCACAGCTCAGGCGTCGCGACCCGCTACGGAGCGCGCAGCGCCGCGGCGATCGACCGGATCTGGTCCCACGCGGCGGTGACGTGGCGCTCGGTGGTGCGGATGTTGCCGACCACCACCCGGAGCACCGTCCGCCCGCCGAGCACCGAGTGCGACAGGAACACGTCGCCCCGGGCGTTGACCTCGGCGATCACCCGCATCGCCAGGGCGTCGTCGTCCTCGGGGGAGCCGCCGGACAGGCACCGGAACGCGACGATCCCGAGCTCGACCGGCGCGACCCGCGCGAACGCCGGATCGGCGTCGACCGCGTCCGCGAGCTGCTTCGCGAGCCGCAGGTGCTCGCCGATCCGGGACCGGAGGCCCTCCGCCCCGAACGACCGCAGGACCATCCACAGCTTCAACGCGCGGAACCTGCGCCCGAGCTGCGGCCCGAAGTCCATCAGGTTCGTCACGCCGGGGTCGGTCGTCTTCAGGTACGCCGGGACCAGCGCGAACGCCGCCTTCAACGCCGCGGGGTCCCGCAGGTACAGGATCGAGCAGTCGACCGGGGTGAACAGCCACTTGTGCGGGTTGATCACGATCGAGTCGGCGTGCTCGATCCCGGCGAACTTCGCCCGGACCTCCGGCAGCACCGCCGCGCCTCCGCCGTACGCCGCGTCGACGTGGAACCACGCCCCGTGCTCGCGCGCGACCGCGGCGACGCCCTCCAGCGGGTCCAGGCTGCCGGTCGAGGTGGTGCCGGCGGTGGCGACGATCGCGATCGGCGTCACCCCGCGCGACGCCTCGCGCCGGACCGTGTCGGCCAGCGCCTCCACGTCCATCCGGAACGACCCATCGCTCGGGATCCGCCGGACCTGGTCGAGCCCGAGGCCGAGGGTGATCGCCGCCTTGTCGACCGACGAGTGCGCCTGGTCCGAGGTGTACACCACGAGGTGCTCGCCGGACAGCCCGACCGACCGCACGTCCGGCGCCGCCCGATCCCGCGCGGCCGCAAGCGCGAGCAGCACCCCGATCGACGCCGTGTCGTTGATGTGCCCGCGGAACACCGGCGGCAGATCCACCAGCTGGCGGACCCAGTCGCACACCCGCTCCTCGAGCTCGGTCGCGACCGGGGAGGTGCGCCAGAGCATCGCGTTCGCGTTCAGGGCCGCCGCGAGCGTCTCCCCGAGGATCCCCGGACCGGAGGCGGTGTTCGCGATGTACGCCATGAACCCGGGGTGGTTCCAGTGCGTCGTGTGCGGGGTGATCGTGGTCGCGAAGTCGGCGAGGATCGCGTCGATCGGCTCGCCCTGCTCGGGGGCCGAGGTCGGCAGCAGCGCGGCCACCTCGCCCGGGCGGGTCGCGGGGAGCACCGGGTAGTCCTCGATCTGCTCGAGGTAGTCCGCCACCATGTCCGCCACCTGGTGCATCGCGGCTCGGAACGCGACCGGATCGAGGTCGCCCGTGTCGCGGGAGCTCACAGGTCGCGCAGCCACAGCACCCGGTCGTCGCCCATCCCGATCGCCACCGACCGATCGCCCTGCGACGCGAGCTCCACGTCGAACAGCGGGAAGCCGACGCCGTCCAGCAGCAGCTCCTCGGTGTACGGGGCGCCAGGGGCGTCGCGCGTCAGCAGGCGGGTGGTGGAGTCGAGCCCCTCGACCGCGGTGTAGAACGGACCGTCGGCCCGGGGGGCGAGCGCGACCCACTTCTCGCCGAGGTCGACGCCCTCGTGGTCGAACGCCGGTGCGGTCCAGGTGGCGCCTCCGTCGGTCGACCAGGCGCTGAACAGCCGCCACGCGATGTCCGACGGGGCCATCCACGCCGCGAACAGGGTGCCGTCCGCGAGCTCGATCAGCCGCGGGCCGTCCTCCGGGCACACCTCGTCGTTGTACGGCCACTTGTCGTCGGACACCTGCGCGACCTCGGACGCGGTGGCGGTGACGCGATCGCCGACCACCGCCATCGTCTGGAGCCACCCGTCGATGTTGCTCCGGAGCCCGATCAGCGGCTCGCCCGAGAACCCGAACCGGAAGTCGGGCGGGCTGCAGTCGTGCCGGTGCGACAGATCGTCGCTGAGCTGGACCGGGGTGAACCCGTCCGACTCGCGGGCCCAGGTGGCCCAGTCTTCCTCGCCGTACCGCTGGCGCTTCCACAGCACCCAGATCTCGCCGTCCGGCGCGAACGCGACCCGGGCCTGCTCGAGCACCATCTCGTCGCCCATCATGTGGTCGACGTGGATCGCGGCGTCGAACGTCGGGACGCCGTCGGCCCCGATCGTGCCGATCTGGACGTACAGCGAGTTCGCCTCGGCGTGGCGGAGGGTGTCCCCCTTGCCGGTGTACGCGAGGGCGATCCGGTCGCCGTCGACCGCCAGGGCAGGCTTCTCGGTGTTGCCGACGTTCGGCGGCTCGGCGACGGGGACCTGGACCGGTGTGGACCACGGCTCGCCCGCCGCGGCCGACCGGGTGACGAACAGCCCGGTGACGGCCGGACCGTCGCTCACCGCGTACGACATCCACGCTGCGCCGGTCGGATCGATCGCGACGGTGGCCCACCCCTGGCGGACCTCGTCCTCCGGCGGATCGATCAGGCACTCGCCGGCCGGGCAGGGATCCGCCGGGGGCTCGGTGAGCTCGCCCCCCGTGAGCTCGACGCTCGGCGCCGAACAACCGAGACCGGCCAGGAACAGCATGCGGGCATCCTATCACCACGCTCCGCGGACCGCCTCCGACGATCGTCCCGGTCACCGGGCATCCGATGGTCGTGCAGGGTAGACTTCGACATCGGAGGTCCGTGATGCGGGTGGATCGGCTGGCCGTGGTGTGGGTGGGCCTCGCCGCCTGTCGTCCGGAGGCTCCGGTGAAGCCGGGTGATTCGCCGAATCCGACCGTCCCGACCGATCCGACGGTCCCGACGGACCCGAGCGACCCCACGGAGCCCGAGCCGAGCGACCTGAACGTCGTGGTCAACGAGGTCATGCCCGGCAACCAGTCGACGATCGACGGGCCGGAGGGTGATCTCAAGCCCGACTGGATCGAGCTCGTGAACCTCGGAGACGCGCCGGTGGCGCTGAACCGGCTCGAGCTGCGGGCGAGCGACGCCGAGATCCAGGTCTGGCAGGGCCCGGCGGACCAGGAGCTCGCGCCCGGCGACCACCTGCTCGTGTGGATGGACGACACCCTCGACGATCCGCTCGCGTCCGGGTTCGCCCTCGACAAGGACGGCGACAAGTTCACCCTGCTCGACGACGAGGGCCGGGTGGTCGACTTCGTCGACTTCGACGCGCTCGACTCGGACGTGTCGTGGGCCCGGATCCCGGACGGGACCGGCGCGTTCGTCGCGACCGCATGGCCGACGCCGGAGAAGGTCAACGGAGACGCCGCGAGCCCCACGCTGAACGCCGCGGACGAGACCGTGTTCGTGCCGTACGTGATGCACCAGATCGAGTTCACGTTCAGCCAGCAGGCGTTCAACCAGATCAGCGACCCGAGCCGGCCCGAGGTCCACGTCGCGGCCAGCGTCGACGGCGTGACGTACCCGGACGTGGGCCTGAAGCTGAAGGGCTCGGCGTCGTACCAGACGATGGACGGCAAGCCTGCGTTCATCCTGGACTTCAACCAGTGGGTCTCCGGCACCAAGTTCCGCGGCCTGAAGTCGCTGAAGCTCCACAACGGGGTGGTCCTCGATCCCACGCGGAACCGCGACTACCTGTCGTACCAGCTCGCGCGCGAATCCGGGCTCCTCGCCCCGCGGGTCGGGTGGGCCGAGGTGTACTGCAACGGCGACTACTACGGCCTGTACATCGTGATCGAGAAGCACGACGACGAGATGGTCGAGTACCACCACCCCGGCGAGGGCGACGTGGGCGTGATCATGGAGCCGAACGAGGCCCAGGGCGGCGGTTGGGGCTGGGGCGACTTCGGTCAGGGCGGCGTCGGCGACTGGAACTACGAAGAGGGGCCGATCCCGCCGGATCCCGGCGTGGTCGACTCGCTCAACCAGGCGGACCGGCTGATCGCGGGCCCGGCGAACGACACCACCGTGGCCGAGCTGTGGAACTACTTCGACAAGGACTCCCACCTCAACTACATGGCGTGGGAGACGCTGATCATGCACACCGACGGGTACAAGTCGCCGAACAACTGGCGGGTGTACGTCAGCGGGCTCGACTACAAGATCCAGCTGTCCCCGTCGGGCGCCGAGTGGACCTGGGACTACGACGTGGACCCGTGGAGCTTCGGCGGGCGGGCCGCGAGCTGGTGCATCTCGAACCAGGGCTGCAAGCGCGACTACGCCGAAAAGGTCCTCGAGATGGCCGACCGGGTCGAGACCCTCGGCCTGTACGACCAGTTCGTCGACCTGCAGACCTGGCTCGATCCGTTCATCCAGTCGGATCCGCGGTACAACGGCTCGTGGGACACGGTGCCGGGCGCGCGGGAGAGCACCAGCCAGCACCTGCAGCAGAACCCGGATCGGGCGCGGACCTTGGTGTACCAGGCGTTCCCGGACCTGCAGCCGTAGCGTGCTCCGGTCGAGGTGTTACGGGGACTCCCCGGCAACACCACGGACGGAGGACGGCATGGACATCGGTGGGATCGCAGAGCTTCTCGGTGACGACGCGCGGACGCTGCTCGAGCACCGGTGCAAGTTCCCGGCGGACCAGCTCCACCTGCCCGGCCCCGACTTCATCGATCGGGTGTTCGTGCCGTCGGACCGCAAGCCCGGCGTGCTCGGCGCCCTGGCCCGGATGGGCAACACCGGCCGGCTCGCGGGGACGGGGTACCTGTCGATCCTCCCGGTCGACCAGGGGATCGAGCACTCGGCCGGCGCGTCGTTCGCCCCGAATCCGGTGATGTTCGACCCGAAGGGGATCCTCGAGCTGGCGGTCGAGGGGGGCTGCAACGCGGTCGCGTCGACGTTCGGCGTGCTGGCGATGCTGTCGCGGACGTACGCCCACAAGATCCCGTTCATCGTCAAGGTCAACCACAGCGAGCTGCTGTCGTACCCGAACACGTACGATCAGGTGCCGTTCGGGTCGGTGCAGCAGGCGTTCGACATGGGTGCGATCGGGATCGGCGCCACCGTGTACTGGGGGAGCGAGGAGTCCCGGCGGCAGCTCCAGGAGATCGCGGCGATGTTCGAGGAGGCCCACCAGCTCGGGATGTTCACCGTGCTGTGGTGCTACGTGCGGAACAGCGCGTTCCAGACGAAGGACCGGGACTACAACGTCGCGGCGGACCTCAGCAGCCAGGCGATCCACCTCGGGTGCACGATCGGCGCCGACATCGTCAAGCAGAAGCTGCCGGAGAACAACGGCGGGTACCTCGCGCCCGAGCTCGGCAAGTGGGGCAAGACGCACAAGAAGGTGTACTCCGAGCTCAGCACCGAGCACCCGATCGACTGGACCCGGTACCAGGTGATGAACGCGTACCTCGGCCGGATCGGGCTGATCAACAGCGGCGGCGCCTCCGGTGACAACGACCTCGCCGACGCAGTGAAGACCGCGGTGATCAACAAGCGCGCCGGCGGCCAGGGGCTGATCTCCGGCCGCAAGGCGTTCCAGAAGCCGCTCGCAGAGGGCGTGAAGCTGCTGAACGCGATCCAGGACGTGTACCTGTGTCGCGAGGTCACCGTCGGCTGAGCGCCGCTGAGCGCGGCCGGTCGCTCCCCTGCGGACACCCTGCGCGGTCTCGCCACCGCTGCGGGTCGAGCCGCGGTACACTCCGCGAATGCGACTCCTCCTCCCGCTCCTGTCCCTCGCGAGCTCCGGTTGTTTCTACCGGATCGGGCAGGGGGTGATCGAGGGCGCGTTCGACGAGGTGCACGGGAAGGGCCGAAGCGGCGGGATCTCGCACACCGCCGACCTCCTGCTCGAGCGCCAGGTGATGACCGAGCTCGGGCACCAGCTCGGCCAGGGGCTCACCTCCGGCGCCGCGGACTTCGATCCGGACCAGAAGGCCGCGCTCGAGAAGACGATCGACGACCTGATCACCGTCGCCACCCGGCGGGCCGGAAAGGGCCTCCGGACCGAGGTCTCGCCCGAGCTGCGCGAGATGATCGAGAAGGACGTGATCGGCGCGCTGTCGGAGGGGTTCCGCGGCGAGCTCGGCGACTCGCTCGAGGAGACGGTCGACCGGGTGGTGGCGCGGGCGATCGGGTCGCTCAAGACCTCGCTCCAGGACGCCGACCTCGAGATGGCGCTGTCGGACCTGCTGCGCGACAGCGTGCACTACGCGATGCGCGAGGGCGCCGCGACCCCGGCGATCGGCGAGACCCTCGAAGACACGCTGACCGAGCACATGTTGATGCCGATCGAGTCCTCGGTCGGGGGGCTCACCGAGGTCGTGGCCCAGCGGGTCGACGCGAGCGCGCGCCGCACCGAGAACACGCTGCGGGGCGTGATCGGCGCCCTGGTCGTGGTCACGAGCGTGATCGCGATGCTGTACTTCATCCGGAACCGCCAGGTCCGCCGGCTCCAAGAGCAGAACACCGCAGCCGAGCGCGGGCTGAAGAACATCGACGCCGCGCTCGCCCTGCTCGACACCGACACCCGGTCGGTCGTCCTCGCGAAGCTCCAGGAGTACGAGGCGGTCGAGCAGCGGCCGCAGTTCGTGCCGCGGGTGGTCCAGGGGACGCCGCCCGCGCCGCGCAGTGACGAATACCAGCGCCGGCGTTAGCCACCGGTGATGTGGTGGTCGATCCCGTTCCTGCACCTCGGTGGGGCCGCTGCGGCGGCCGGCACCTGCGAAAAGACCACGATCGGCAAGATCGCCGCGGTCACCGCACCGGCGGTGATCGTGCTCGGCGAGCGGAAGGGCACCCTCCCGGACCTCGCCCGCGCCCGCCGGGTGACCCTCGCGCTCCAGGCGGTCCGGGCCGAACACCAGGACGTGCTCGACACGTACAGCCGCGGCGAGGTCTCGATCGAGACGATGCCGGCGGCGATCGCGTGGGAGACCTCGTGGGGGTTCCCGTTCGAGGTCTACGCGCCGCTGATCGCCACCGCACGCGGGCGCGGCGACCAGCCCGGGGTCAAGCTCGTCGCGATCGGCGGCGACTACCTCCCGCGCCCGCCGGACCAGACGCTGACCCTGCCCCCCGGCTACATCACGGTCCTCGCCGACGGGATGGGCGAGAGCCCCGTCCCGGTCGAGCTCGAGACGCCGTTCGTCGAGTTCGTCGCGTGGAACGAGCGCCAGCTCGCCGAGCGCGCGCTCGCCGCGTGGGACGGGACCGGGGTCCTGGTGATCGTGGTCGACCGGTTCCACGTCGAGGGCGGGATGGGCGTCGCGTGGGAGGCCCAGTCCCTGACCGACGCGCCGGTGTCGGCGGCGCTGCTCGCGACGGCCGACGGCCAGTGCTACACCGGCGACCGCGCGCTGCCGTAGGTCGTCCGTCCGAGCGACCGGCGAACCGCGCCGACCCGAGTCGCCCGGACCCGGCCGAGCCGACCCGCCGAGCCGACCCGACCGAGCGGACCCGCAGTGCCTACTTCGGGGTGCGGGCGGCCTTCACGTCGTCCGGCTTGCAGAACCCGAAGTCGTTGCCCCACGAGTTGCGCTCGTACGACATCACGGCGGCGATCTGCAGGTCGTTCAGGGCGTCGCCCTGCGGGACCATCACGCCGTTGTACTTCTGGCCGTTGATGACGAT
>JBEBJW010000040.1:0-14809 GCA_040079715.1 Myxococcota bacterium
GCCGATGACCGAGCGGATGGGTAGGGGGCGGGAGATCCGTCGGGTGCGGAAGCCCAAGACGGACGCGGCCGTGAAGGCGCGGGCAGACGAGCTCGTGGCGTCGGGGATGCCGTACCAGATGGCGATGGCGGTCGCCCACGGGCGGATGGAGCTGAACGAGGCGCTCGAGCGGATGGCGCGCAAGGACCGGGTGAACGCGCTGATGGAGCGTCACCAGCTGTCCCGCGCGCTCGCGACCCAGATCGCGATCGGCCACGCCGACCTCGACCAGGTGCTGGCGCGGCGCCGGCTGGACGTCCACCGGGTCGACAACCGGGATCGGTCGGCGCTCGTCCCCGGCGCGCGCCTGGCGCTCGCGCTCCACGCGCCGGAGGGCAACGGTGGCACCGTCAAGGGCCGGGTGGTCGAGGTCGAGCCGTACCAGATCGTGTTCGAGCCTGACGGGGGCGCGCCCGAGCCGATCCACAAGCTGAAGCTGCTGTACAGCTACCCGCCCGACGCGTGGAAGGCGGTCAAGAAGGCGGTCCGGCTCGACAAGAAGTTCGTCCCGGAGGGGATCGGCCCGGCGGTGCGCCCGCAGGACCGGTACTCGTGCTCGGACCGGCGGCTGTTCTCGTACCTCGATCGCGCGGTCGAGCTGAACGTCGCGCTGCTGTCGGGCGAGGTGATCCGGGGCACGCTGACCTGGTTCGGGCGGTACGAGTTCGGGGTCAAGCTGCGGACCGACACCGAGATCACCGTGTTCCGCCACGCCCTGCGCGACGTGTCGCCGGCCGAGACCTGACGGCTGGCGGCGAGGGGTTCCACGGCGTAGGTGCGGGGGACCGGAGGGCGGATGGGTGTGATGTCCGGGGCGATGACCGTCGCCCGGTTCCGCGTGCTGGGCGAGCTGCCGTCCGGCTGGCGCGAGGCGTACCGAGACAAGCTGAACCAGTACGCGTTCCGCGAGCCGCCGAACGGGATGGGCAAGGAGGAGGTCGAGGGGTGGGTCCAGGTCCACAACCTGCTCGACACCACGTTCGACGACTTCAACCGCTGGCTGTACGACGAGGTCGCGCTGTTCGCCCTCCGGGTCGACAAGAAGCGGCTCCCGGCCAAGCTGTTCAAGGCGACGCTCGACAAGCGGTGCCAGGCGTGGGCGGCCGAGCGGGAGGTCGAGCGCGTGCCGACCGCGATCCGCCAGGAGATCAAGGACGAGCTCGAGCACGAGTGGCTCGCCCGGACCCTCCCGACCGTGGCGACGACCGAGGCGGCGTGGCACCTCGGCCAGGGCTGGCTGCTGATCCACTCGCTGTCCGAGACCGTCGCCGACCGGTACCGCAAGCGATTCTTCCGGACGTTCGGGCTGAAGCTGATCCCGTGGTCGCCGCTCGACTTCCTGAACGATCGCCACCTCGTCGAAGACCTGCTGTCCAAGGCGCCGAGCCCGGTTCAACTGGGCGTTCACCTGGCCGCAGGCACGGAGCGGAGCCGATGAGCGACACGACCGTCCCCGAGGGCCTCCCGATCGTCCCGCACCTCGCGGGCGAGTTCTTCAGCTGGCTGTGGTGGGCGTCGGAGCAGCAGGGCTCGGCGTTCGACCTCGGACCTCCGATCGGCCAGGTCGACGTGTGGGTCGACGAGCGCCTCGCGTTCCGCGACGCCGACGACACGCGGGTCTCCGCCGTGATGACCGGCGACAACCCCGCCGCGAGCCTCGAAGCGCGCGCGGCCCTCGCCGGCGGCAAGATCGTCCAGGAGATCCGGCTGGGGGTCCGCCGCGAGGATCGCGAGTACTTCTTCACCCTGAAGGGTCCGGCGATGCACTTCACCGGGTTGAAGCTGCCGCAGGCGGTGAAGGACGGCGAGGCCGAGGTGGTGTTCGAGCGGATCCACCTGTACGACGAGGTCTGTTTCGTCATCGCCGGGTTGTTCCGTCAGTTCGCCGTGGTCCGCTCGACGCCCACCTGGCAGACCGACGTCCTGCCGAGCCTCCACGACTGGATCCTCGGCCGCGTGACGGGGAACGCTTGACAGGGATGGGCAGCTGGATACTTCGTGGAGGCCGAGGCGCCCTCGTGCGCGGTTAGCTCAGCTGGATAGAGCGTTGGCCTCCGGAGCCAAAGGTCAGAGGTTCGAATCCTCTACCGCGCACCACCTCGAACCCCTGGTGGGAACCCCGTGGCATCCCGTTGTCGGGCGCCCCGCGTCGGATCCCGACCCGCTTGCCGTCGACGGCCTGGGACCGCACCGATGCCCGCTGGCTGCCCGCGTGGTCCGTTCGGTCTGTCGGTCGCCCCGCCGACCACGCTATGCTCCAGGTCGGAGGCGCCGGTGATCTCCCCGAGCCCGGATCGGCGGTGCGTCCGTGCGGTGGCCCCACCGCCGACCGAGCGGTCGCGCCCGGCGGACCGGCCCGCCGCCGGGTGGTCGCCCCGCGCGCCGTGCGGAGCGCCCCGGTGCGGGTGACCTGCTGGGGCGTGCGCGGGTCGATCCCCACGCCGGGGATGGACACCCAGCGGTGGGGCGGCAACTCGTCCTGCATCGAGGTCCAGCTCGATGGCTCGTCCCCGCTGGTGCTCGACTGCGGGACGGGCGCCCGCAAGCTCGGGTACAAGCTCGTCAGCGACATCCACCCCGGCGGGGACCGCGAGCTCGACCTCCTGTTCACCCACCTGCACATGGACCACGTGTTCGGGTTCCCGTTCTTCGTCCCGATCTACACGCCGGGCTACGCGGTCCGCGTGTCGGTCCCCGCGTTCTCGGACGAGGAAGCGAAGGAGAAGCTGGCGCGGTACCTGAACGGCACCTACCACCCGACCCGCCTGCGGGAGGTGCCGGCGAACCTGACGTTCCGGGCGGTCCGCGGCGGGCGCCCATTCCAGGCCGGCGGGTTCACCGTCCGGCCGATCCCGCTGAACCACCCCGGCGGGTCGATGGGGTACCGGATCGAGGGCGGCGGCGCGAGCGTCGCCTACCTGACCGACACCGCGCCGTTCGCGCGCCCGGGGGAGGGGGTTGCCGCCGGTCGCCCCCCGTCGGCGGCGGAGGAGCGGATCGTGGCGTTCCTCCAAGGCTGCGACGTGGTGTTGTACGACACGATGTACGACTACCAGGAGTACCTGGAGAAGATGACCTGGGGCCACAGCTACCCCGAGTACGCCGAGGCGATCTGCCGGGCCGCCGGGGTCCGTCGGCTGGTGTTGTTCCACCACCTGCCGGACGCGAGCGACGAGTACCTCGACGAGCTGTCGCGCAAGTGGTCCACCAACACCGCGCCCACCGTGATCCTCGCCCGAGAGGGCGAGGTGATCGAGCTCTGAGCGGTCCGGTCCGGGCCTGTCCAGCCAGCCCTCCGTCCAGCCGGTCGAGGGCCCGTCGCCCGGATCCGTCGTCAGACCTGCATCGACCCGAGCTCGCGGGCGGTGCGGCGCCGAGCGTCGCCCTCCTGGGCCGAGTGACGCAGGCGGTGCAGCACCTCGGGCAGGCGCTCGGGGGAGGCCTCGCCTGGGAGCTCCCGGGCGACGGCCAGGCCCGCGCGGGCCTCCTCGAGGAACGCGAGCGCGTAGTCCACCAGGGCTTCGGTCCGGCTGCGCTCGATCTCGATCGCGCGCCGGTGCTGGAGCAGCCGCTCGAGGTGGACCACCGTCGCCTGCCGACGCTCGCGGGTGAACTCGTCCACGTCCGCCGCGAGGTTGGTGTGGCTGTCGATCCGGGCGCGGACCTGTTCCGGGTCGATCTGGGCCAGCTCGGTGTCGAGCGTCTGGAGGGTGACCTCGAGGCGGAACACCCAGGTCGCGACCTCGGCCATCCCGCGCCGGGTGTCCCGATCCGGAGCCTGCGCCTGGGCCCCGCCGTACAGGTCGAGCGCGCGGAACACCGGCGGCCGGTACTGGATCTTCAGCGCCTTGGCGATCTCGCGGGCGGTCGGAAGCTGGGGCGCCTGATCGAACCGGAGGGCGACCGGCAGCAGCCCCTGCGCGCCGAGCAGGGTGACCAGCGCGCCGGTCAGCGCCGCGGCGAGCACGGTCGGCGTGGCGGCCGGGATCAGCATCGTCGCGACCCACAGGCCGATCGACGCGCCCGCGAGCGAGCCCAGCGCGCCGTGGACCACGTCGAGCCAGTCGGTCCGGTGCGGGAACAGCACGGTCGCCAGCGCGCCGGCCGTCGCCCCCGCGCCGATCACCGCCGGGATCCCGGTGGCGATGCACAGCAGGCCGGCGAGGCCCACCGCGGCGATCACCAGCGGAGCGGCCCACAGCCGCCGGGGATCGACCAGCGAGGCGCCGGCCCCGAGCGCGAGGGCGAGGGCGAGCTCCGGCGCGACCGCCCACAGCGGCAGCGCGGCGGTCACGGTCGCGGCCGCGGTGGCGCCCACGATCCACAGCGCCTGCCGCTTCGGCAGCTGCTCGAGGGCCGATCGCTCGACCCACGGCTGGAGCGCGCCGGCGGGCGCCGGCACCAGCTCACCGGGCGAGGTCACGGAACCGCTCCTTGTTGACCTTGATCAAGGTCCGTCCTTCGGTGCTGGTCGGGGTGTGGATCTCGAACGCCTGGCCGGCGGCCTCGAGCTCGGTCGCGTCCGCCCCGAGGTCCGCGTCGCCGTACTCGGCGGCGGTGGCGTGCATCAGGCGGGCGCCCTCGGCCGCGAGGTCGACCGACCGGCTCCGCTCGCCCCGCGCGTACGCCCGGGTGGACAGGTCCAGGAACTGGCTGCCGACGGCGCGGGTGGCCTCGATCGCGCGGGTCCGGTCGAGCGATGCGGCGACCGCGGCGGGATCGTCGGTCACGGTGACCGACGCCTGGTCGGTGGACCGCGCGTCCACCCCGTCGGTCACGTCGAGGTACGCGGCGGTGGCGTCGGCCGCGACCCGCTCGCCGCGGACGGAGCCGTCGACGCGGACCTTCGCGACGATCTTCTTGGTCTCGCCGGAGTACACGTCGCCGATGAACACGTCCCACCCGTGCTCGGTGCGGGTGGCGTCCCAGCCGACCACCTCCACCGGCGTGTACCTCGATCGGGGTGATCCCGTCGGGCAGGCGGACCTGAAGGTCGGTCCCCTTCGCGACGACCGCCGCGACCCGGGCGAGCTCGTCCGAGAACACCGACTCGAGCTGGCTCGCGTCGTCGACGAAGTCGTAGGTGCCGCCGCCCACGTCGGCGAGGCGCCCGAGGAGGTCCTCGTTGTAGTCGAGGCCGAGGCCGATCGTGGACAGGGAGACGCCGTCGCCCGCGAGATCCGCCGCGAACCGCACCAGCGCGCCGTCGTCGGTCACGCCGACGTTCGCGTTCCCGTCCGACAGCACCACGACCCGCGCCGCCGCGCCCTCCCGGAACCCGGACCGGACCTCGCGCGCGCCGCGGTCCATCCCGGCGTACAGGTTCGTGCCGCCGCCCTCGTAGATCCGATCGATCGCGAGCGCGATCGCGCGCGGATCGTCGACCGCCGTCGCCGGGACCACCACCGACGCGTCGTCGTTGAACACGGTCAGCGAGTACGTGTCGCCCGGGATCATCTGGGCCGCGAGCAGCTTCGCCGCGCGCCGGGCCTGGTCGATCTTGCCCCGCGCGGACATCGAGCCCGAGGTGTCCATCACGACCGCGAGGTCCACCGGCCGCCGGACGACCTCGCCGGAGTCGGCCGGCGCCGTCACGGTGATCGTCAGGTACCGGTCGGACCCTCGGCCCGTGAGGACCGCGGTGCGATCGAGCCCGGCGTCGACCACCAGGTGCCCGGTCGGCGTCGTCGGGACGATCACCGGCGGCGGGGTGTCGACGATCACCACCGGGGCCGGCGCGGGCGGCGGCGTCGGGACGGGTGGAGTCGCGCGGCCGCCGATCAACCGCGGCGCGAGGAACGCCGCACCGATCGCCACGGTGGCCAGGCCGAACGTCAGGTGCCAGCGCTGCATCAGGTCCTCCCAGGTGTTGCGCGTCGCTCGCGCGCTCGTCCTCAGGACAACGGTCGCAGGTCGGGGTTCCTTACAGTTCGCCGACGCGCGCCCCAGGTTCGAGGGTATCCCAGGTCCCGCGCGCGGAGCGGTCGACGTGACCGAAGATGTCGCATCCGCCGCGGGAGCGCGGTCGGCGCGATGTCGTTGCGGTGTCGACGCGATGTCGACGCGATGTCGACGCGATGTCGACGCGATGTCGACGGATCGCCGGCGACGGGTCAGCCGCCGCGGTTGATCTGGACGTCTTCGTCGTCGGGGATCTGCGGATCCTCGATCGGGCGCGTCGGCGCAGGCCGCGCGGCGGTGGGGGACGGACGGTCGCCGCGCCCGACCTCGTACGCGTCGCGGACCTGGGCGGGGACCGGGGTGCGGTGCCCGTTCGGGTCGACGTAGTCCGCCACCGACTGGGCGAGCAGGTCGTGCAGCACGGGCATCAGCGTCTGGCGGTGCGCCGAGATCTGTTGGCCGGCCGAGCCGCTGAGCGCCCGCGACAGCACGTACACCCGGCGGGCCCACGCGTCTTCGAGCGCCTTGCTCCGCTCCTTCGGCGGGGTGCACGCGAGCCCTGCGGCGGTCAACGCCGACAGGTGCAGATCCAGCGCCAGGTCGTCGGCTACGTCTGCGTCGCCGAGCAGGTCCTTGACGTACTGCTGCATCACCGGGTCGGCGCTCCACTCCTCCAGCCGCCGATCGAGCCCGTCGGTCGGCGGGACGAACCACTGCGGCAGCCGCTGCAGCTGCGGGTTGTTGGCGAGCTGGGCCTCGCGCGACTCACGCGTCCCCTCGAAGTGGGGCAGCTCGAGGACGAGCTCGGCCCACGACTTCGCCTTGACGCTCTCGAGCGCTCGCTGGTCGATCTCGTTGAAGCACCGCCACGCGCTCTCGAACAGCCTGCAGTGGTCGATGCTCTTCTTCATCCCGCTCTGGACGGCCGCGAGCGACTCGGAGCACGCCGGCCGGCGCGACGCCTCGATCGCCCGCATCGTGTCGGGACCCCCGGGAGGCGGCTGGTTGCACAGCTGGGCCCGGGTCGGCAGTCGCCGGGGCTTCGGCGGGAGCACCGGCTTGAGCAGGTACCCCGGGACCGGGCACTGGGTGGCGCCCGGGTGGGTCGGCGCTGGCGGGAGCTCGGCCCCGCCAGGTTGCGGCGCCGCGACCGGCTGACCGGGCTGCGAGGTCGGGACCTCCGGGCGCGGGCCTGGCGGCTGCGACGCGGCGGCGGTCTTCGGCACCGGATCCGGCGGGAGGTCCAACGGATCGAGGCCGTCCGGTCCCCCGGCGTCCGGGGACGACGGGAACACGATCAGGAGCAGGCTGACCGCGCACAACATCGCGAGGAGCGCGCTCCCGGCGAACGCGACGGGCAGCCACAGGGCGGTGCGGCGCTTCGGCTTCGCCTTGGCGGGCTTGCCGCCCTTCGAGCTCGCGGCGCCGGTGTTCTTCGTGTCCGGCCCGCGCGAGCCGGTGGTGCCGGTCGCCCCCTTCGGGGTGGTGGTCGGAGCGGCCTTCGGCGGCGGGCCCTGATCCGGGGTCCGCATGACCTTGCGCTCGGACTGCGGCTCGAGGATCGGGTGCTCTTCGTACACGATGTACCCGCCGCCGGGCCCGGCGTCGGCGGATCCGCGGCTGCCGCTCGGCGGATCGAGCTCCTCGTCGATCGGGACCGCGGTCATCCCGGGCTGGGCCATCCCGCCCTCGTCGAACCGCTTCGGCTCGGGGACCGGGGTGGCGGGCACGTCCTCGTACGAGGTCCCCATCAACACCGCGACGCCGGTGGCGTTGTCGTCGCCCTCGCGCGCCCCGACGACCTTCAGGATCTCCTTCGTCGCCTGGTGCGGCGCGCCCCACTCCTTGCTCGAGATCTCCCAGTCGGTGACGATCCCGTGGACCCCGTCCGAGCACAGGAACACCACGTCGCTCGCCTCGAGCGGGATCGGATCCGACAGCTCCACGTCCACCGTGCGCTCGACCCCGAGGGATCGCGACAGCACGTGGGCCTCGGGGTGGGTGGCCGCGTCCTCCGGCGACAGCAGCTCCGCGTCCACGAACAGGTTCACCATCGTGTGATCGCGGGTCATCTGCGTGAGCTGCGATCGGCGCACGAGGTACGCGCGGGAGTCGCCGACGTGGGCGAGCACGCAGGTGTCGCGGGTGATCACCGCGGCGACGACCGTGGTGCCCATCCCCATCAGCCGATGGTTCTTCCGGGCGGCCTCGTAGATCACCACGTTGGTGCGCTGGATCGCCTCTTCCAGGGCGGCGGCGACCGGCCGGCCCTGGAGCTCGCGCATCACGTCGTGGATCGTCCGGACGGCGAGGGTGCTGGCGTGGGCCCCACCGACATGGCCACCCATGCCGTCGCACACGATCGCCAACGTGTAGTCGGGGAAATCGAATACACCGAAGCAATCTTGGTTTTCTTCACGGAGCCGCTGATCGCTTCCGTATCCCCAGGAGTGATCCACCCCGGCCTCCGACCGACAATCTAGCATTCACCCGTCCGAGCCGTGGACGCCCCGTCGGGCTCCCGGATCGGTCCGGAGGATTCCATGTACCGCTCCCGGCTCGCCGCCGCATCGCTCGGTGGGCTCGCCATCGCGTTCGTTGCCCTGACGTCCACCGGTCTGGCGCCTCCTCCCGCCGTCGGTTCCGCGATGGTTGCTGCGGATCACGCGCTCGCGTCGGAGGCCGGCGCGGAGGCGCTGCGGCGGGGCGGGAACGCCGTCGACGCCGCGGTCGCGGCCGCGCTCGCCGCCGGGGTGGTCCAGCCGGCGGGATCGGGCCTCGGCGGTGGAGGGTTCGCGATCGGGCGACTCGCGGGCGGGGAGCCGTTCGCGCTCGACTTCCGGGAGGTCGCTCCCGCCGCCGCGACCG
This sequence comes from Myxococcota bacterium, assembly GCA_040079715.1. Lineage (GTDB taxonomy): Bacteria > Myxococcota_A > UBA796 > UBA796 > JACKER01. The sequence continues at coordinate 8,809 of JBEBJW010000040.1, forward strand.
CCGAGATGTTCCGGATCGACGGGATCGCGGCCGACGCGAGCACCCGGGGCGGGATGGCGGTGGCGGTGATCGGGGAGCCGCGGGGCCTCGCGACCCTCGTCCGGACCCGCGGGAAGCTGTCCCTGCGGGAGGTGGCGGCGCCCGCGATCCGCCTCGCGTCGAAGGGGTTCGAGGTCGGTCCGCACCTCGCCAGCGCGCTCGCCTCGTCGGACTTCCCCGCGATCACCGCGGTGTTTTCGGTGTCGGGTCCGGGGGGACGACAGGTGGCGCGGCGCGGGGAGGTGGTGACCCGGCGGGCGCTCGCGGGCACCCTCGACCGGTGGGTCAAGACGAACGGGGACGTCCTGAACACCGGCGACGGCGCGCGTCAGGTGGTCGAGGCCGTCAAGGCCGCCGGGGGCGGGATGACCGTCGAGGACCTCGCGAACCACCGCCCGAAGGATCGCGAGCCGTTGGTCGGCAAGTTCGGCAAGTACACGGTCATCACGATGCCCCCGCCGAGCTCGGGCGGGGTCGCGCTGCTCGAGGCGCTCCGGGTGCTCGAGGGCTACGATCTCGCCGCGCTCGGGTTCGGCTCGTCCGACTACGTGCACCTCGTGACCGAGGTCCTGAAGCACGTGTTCGCGGACCGGGCGAACCTGCTCGGCGATCCGGACTTCGTCGAGGTCCCGGTGGATCGCCTGCTGTCGCCCGACCGGACCGGGGAGATCCACCGGGCGATCTGGCCCGGACGGACGTTCCCGCCGGAGGCGTACGGGGAGGTCGCCGCCCCGCCGGTCGACGCCGGCACCCAGCACATCTCGGTCGTGGACCGATCCGGGGGAGCGGTCGGGCTGACGACCACGATCAACACCTCGTTCGGTTCGGGGGTGGTGGTGGAGGGCCTCGGGGTGATCCTGAACGACCAGATGGACGACTTCGCCGCTGCCCCCGGGGTCCCGAACGCGTTCGGCCTCGTCGGGAACGCCGCGAACGCGATCGCGCCCGGCACGCACCCGCTGTCGTCGATGTCCCCGACGGTGGTGCTCGACGGGGACAAGGTCGTGCTGGTGGTCGGCGCGTCCGGCGGCAGCACGATCATCAGCGGGACGCTCGAGGTGCTGCTCGACGTGCTGGTGTTCGGGATGGACGCCGAGGAGGCGGTCAGCGCGCCCCGGTTCCACCACCAGTGGCTGCCGAACACGCTGACCGTCGAGCCCGGGACCCCGGACGACGTGGTGCGCGCCCTGACGGCCCGCGGGCACCAGGTGACCGTCCGCGAGCTTCCGACGGCGGTCCAGGTGGTCACGGTCGGGCCGGACGGGCGGATCGAGGGCGCGTCGGACCCGCGGAAGGGGGGACGCCCCGCGACGCCGTGAGCCGGACACTCAGCTGTCGCCGGTCGACGCCCCGTTCGACGGGACCAGGAACGTCGCGAGGCGATCCTGGACGATCGCGATCCGATCGCTCAGCCGGTCGACCCCGAGGTACCGCCGCTGCTCGTCCGGGTCCTCGACCAGCCGCCGGGCCAGCGCGTCGACGAGCTCCATCCCCTCGAGCTGCACCAGCCGGCGCGCCTCGTTGGCCGCCGACGCCGACAGGCCACCGAGCTGGAGCACCAGCACCTTCAGCGCGGCGAGCGCCCCGGCCGTGCCGCGATCGTCCTCGGCGCCGACCGCCCCGCGGACCATCCGAAACGGGTGATCCGACGGAATCTCCTCGCGGATCCGCGCCCGCCCGACGTACTGGAGCACGATGTTGCACCGGCCGTCGGGGAACGGCTGGTGGGCGACCAGCTCGCCGATCCCGACCTCCGGCCACACCGCCGGCGCGTCCTCGTATTGCGGCTCGTACCCCGGCTTCAGGGTGGCGATCCCGATCAGGCGGTCCGTCGCGAGGCAGTGCGCGACCAGCGCCCGGTACCGCGCCTCGAACACGTGCAGCGGGAGGGACGCGCCGGGGAGCAGCACCGTCCGCGGCAACGGGAAGATCGGCAGCGCGTCGCAGATCTCCTGCAGCCTGGCGGGCTCCATCACGCCTCCGTGGCGATCGGTATCACCGCCCGGCCCCGAGTGGGGTACGAGGACGACTCGGAGGACGTGCTGGTCCGGATCCGCCTCGGTGCGACCGTCCATTCGGTGTCGTGGGAGGAGTTCGAGGCGCGGGTCCGCGACGGTCGGGTCCCGCCCGACGCCGAGATCCGGATCGACGCCGTCACCGGCTCGGCGTTCGTCCGCGCCGCGGACCTCGAGCTGTACCGGTCGCTCCGGAACGACGCCGCGCTCGAGTGGCAGGGGCGGTTCGGGTTCCTCGGCGGCCCGCCCCCGATCGCCACCGCGCTGCTGGTCGGGTTCCAGATCCGGGTGTGGTGGCTCGCGCAGATCCCGGGCGTGGGCACCCTGTTCGTCGCGTACGGCTCGAAGTGGGCGCCGCTGATCTTCGAGGACGGCGAGGTCTGGCGCGTCCTCACGATGGGCCTGCTCCACACCGACCCGCTCCACATCCTGATGAACATGATGTGGCTCGCGTTCGTCGGGTGGAACCTCGAGCGCGCTGTCGGCTGGCGCAACCTGACCACGCTGTACTTCGCGAGCGTGCTCGGCGGGAGCCTGGCGTCGGCGTACTTCTCGGCGTACACCCCTTCGATCGGCGCATCCGGCGGCGTGTTCGGCCTGATCGCCGCGGCGGTCGTGTTCTGGCTCGTCCGACGCGAGCTGCTGCCGGTCCGCGCCCAGTGGTTCGGCTGGGTGATGCTGCCGTACCTGATCCTGATGTTCCGATCGGGCCTGACCAACCCGCAGACCGACAACTGGGCCCACTTCGGCGGCCTCGTCACCGGGCTCGTCCTCGGCGGCCTGATCGATCCGGACGAGGTCGAGCGGCGGCCGGGCTGGAGCCGGCGGGTCCGGTGGGCGACCGCCGGGATCGGCGCTGCGACGCTGATCGCGGTGTGGGCGCTCGGACCGCGGATCCACCCCCTGGTCGACAGCGAGGAGGCCCGGATCCTCGCCCGGCCCCCCGCCGACGGCCGCGAGCCGCCGCCGGTTCCCACGGGTCCGCGCCCGCTCGCGTGGGACGTGCCGTCCGGCTGGAAGCCGGGAGTGGACCTGGCCCGCGCACCGGCGTTCGTGTCGCCGATCCTCCGCGATCACATCCGGGCGTTCGGGGTCCGGATGACCGATGGCGGTCGGCCGGTGCCGCTGACCGAGGTCGCCGACGCGTGGCTCGACCGGATGCGCGCCGCCTGGCCGGAGCTCGAGGTCGGGGAGGTCCGCCCGACGCGGTTCGCCGGGCTGGACGGGGCGACCCGGTCGGTCACGATGACGAACGAGGGCGAGACGTGGGTCGTCGATTGGACCGCCGCGGTGCGCGGGGTGTGGGTGATCGAGCAGGTCTGGCAGGTCGACGCGGGCCACGCCGACCGGCTCGCGCCGCTCCGGGATCGGCTGGCGGCGCGGGTCGTGGTCGGGGACCCGGCCGAGCTGGTCGACGCGCGCCGGGCGGTCGAGGCGTCGCCGCGGAGCCCGAAGGCGCGGGCGGCGCTCGCGGCGGCCCTGGCGCGGGTCGGGGAGCGCGACGAGGCCCTGGCCCTGCACGAAGCGCTGGTCGAGGGCGGCCCGGACCAGCCGGACCACTGGATCGGGTACCTCGGGTCGATCGGCGCCCTCGGGATCGACGGCCCCGACGCCGATCGGGTGTTCGATCGGGCGCTCGCGGCGGCGCCGGTCGGCAAGGTGGTCAACGCGGTCGCGGACGCGCTCGAGGCGCTCGACCGCGACGACGTGGCCCGCGGGCTGCTCACCGTCGCGTGGGACGCCGCGCCGGGCGACACCGCGCTGAAGCGGGGTCGCCGGCACCACGGGCTGACCGTCGCGCTCGACCCGGAGACCGGCGAGCCGTGGGACCTGGTCCGGGACCCGGCGACCGGCGCCCGGCGAGATCCGGCGGAGATCGACGCCCGACGCGCGCTCCCCGCGACGATCGACGGCGCGACCCGGGCGGCGGCGCTGCTGGTGGCGGATCGCGCGTCGGCGACCCGGGCGGCGATCGCAGCGATCACCGCCGACGATCCGGGCGCGATCGCGCCGCTGCTGGTGCTGAAGGACGGGTTCGTCCGGGGGGCGCTCGCCGACGACCTGGATCGGGCGATCGCGGGCTCGGCGCCGGACTGGATGCCGGCCGAGCTCACGCCGGTCGTCGCGGCGCACCCCGGGTTCCCGGCGGCGATCCGCGGCGGGTGACACCGGGTGGGACGTGGTTACAGGGGACCTCCGTTCGCATCGGAGGGTCCCGTGTCCGCTCGTGTCGCCGTCCTCGGGTCCGGCCCCGCCGGGTTGACCGCCGCGCTGTACCTGTCCCGCGGGAACCTCCCGCCGGTGGTGTTCGAGGGCCTCCAGCCCGGCGGCCAGCTCACCATCACCACCGACGTCGACAACTTCCCCGGGTTCCCCGAAGGGATCCTCGGGCCCGAGCTGATGGAGCGGATGAAGAAGCAGTGCGAGCGGTTCGGCGCCCGGTTCGTGATGGACGAGGTGACCTCGATCGACCTGTCGCGCCGCCCGTTCAAGATCAGCCCGTCGTACACCGAGCCGCTCGAGGTCGACGCGGTGGTGATCGCCACCGGGGCCAGCGCCCGGTACCTCGATCTGCCGAACGAGACGCGCCTGCGCGGCCACGGGGTCAGCGCCTGCGCCACCTGCGACGGGTTCTTCTTCCGCGGCGTGCCGGTCGTGGTGGTCGGCGGGGGTGACTCCGCGATGGAAGAGGCCACGTTCCTGACGAAGTTCGCGTCGAAGGTCACGGTGGTCCACCGCCGCAGCACCCTCCGCGCGTCCAAGATCATGCAGGACCGCGCGATGAACAACCCGAAGGTCGAGTTCGTGTGGGACTCCGACGTGATCGACGTGTACGGCGACGACAAGGTGCGCGGCGTCCGCCTCCGGAACCTCGTCACCGGCGGCGAGTCCGACCTCGACACCGCCGGGCTGTTCCTCGCGATCGGCCACACCCCGAACACCGCGTTCCTGAACGGTCAGCTCGAGTCGGACGAGAGCGGGTACGTCGTCACCCGGCCCGGTCGGTCGTTCACCTCGGTCGAAGGGGTGTTCGCGTGCGGAGATTGCCAGGACCACGTGTACCGCCAGGCGGTGACCGCGGCCGGGAGCGGGTGCGCGGCGGCGATGGACTGCGAGAAGTGGCTGCAGTCGATCGGGATGGCCTGACCGTCCAGGGTGAGCCGACCCGACGTCCGGACGTGGCGGGGCGGGCGATTCCTGCTGCCCGAACGAGCCGCGGTCGGGGTATTCCCAACGAGTGAGCCTCACGCGCCCGCTCGCACCCGTCCGCACCCGCCCCGAAGTGGTCGGGAGCGAGGAGTCGTGGTGATCGACGCCGTGCTCGCCCTGCCGAACGTCCGGATCGATCTGCAGCGTCGGTCGGTGGAGCCGAGCGACGGCGCGGCCGCGGATCGGCTGACGACCCGGGAAGCGGAGGTGCTCGCGTACCTCGCCGCCCACGCCGATCGGGTCGTGAGCCGGGACGAGCTGTCGACCGAGGTCTGGGGCCAGTCCCAGGCCACGCTCAGCCGGGCCTGCGACACCACCATCCGACGGATCCGGACGAAAATCGAGGTCGACCCATCGAATCCCCGGTGGTTGCTCACCGTGTTCGGGACCGGGTACCGGCTGGTGCTCGATCCCGCACCGCAGACCGCGCCGGGGCCCCTCCCGAGCGAGGAGCGGGCGGCGATCCCGCTGTCGTCGGGGCGGGCGATCGATCTCGACCGCAGGCGGATCGACGGTCCGGACGGGCCGAGCGACCTGACCGGCAACGAGCTGGCGCTGCTCGAGCTGCTGGTCGGGCGCGCCGGTCGGTCGGTGGATCGGCGGGAGCTGCTGCGCAAGGCGTGGGGTGGCGGGGCCGGGCGGCCGCTCGAGAACGCGATCCGGCGGCTGCGGAAGAAGCTCGAGCGCGACCCGTCGCGGCCAGAGGTCCTGGTGACCACGGTCGACGGGTACCGGCT
>JBEBJW010000041.1:0-14745 GCA_040079715.1 Myxococcota bacterium
CCCGAGCCGTGGTGCTGTCGCCGTCAAGGAGCGGCTGGCTGCACTGTCGAAACGGCCCGTTCCGCTTTTCGTCAGCCTCGGCAAGAACAAGGAAACGCCGCTCGACCGCGCCGCCGATGACTATGTCGAAGTCATGCGTGCACTGGCAGCGTTTGCCGACGCTTTCGTCGTCAACATCAGTTCGCCCAACACGCCGGAACTGCGGCAACTGCAGACAACCGCATATCTCGGCGGCTTGCTCGCTTCACTTGCAGCGGCGAACGGCGGTGTCGGCGCAATGCGTCGGCCGTTGCTGATCAAGGTTGCGCCTGATCTGTCGGTCAGCGAACTCGATGCCGTCATCGACCTTGCGATGAGCAATTCCGTCGATGGCATTATCGCCTGCAACACTACGCTCGACCGCGCCGACCTGCGGGAGCCGATCGAGCGACGCCGCCCGCGCCGCCTCGTCCGCCGCCCGGACCTGCGCCCGGAGCGCCGCGAGCTCCGGCCGCGCCTCGACCGCCCGCGACACCAGCGCCTCGATCTCGACCTCCGGCTCCGGTGGCGGGGGAGGGTCCCCGATCGGGCGCGCGGGGACGCCGCCGCTGGCCGTCGCGAGTCCGAGCCGACCGTAGGCCGCGTCGCGGAGGGTCCGGACCTGGATCACGGCCTGCTCGGCCCGCGCGAGGGCGAGCTCGGCCTTCAGCACGTCGTTCCGGGTGGCCGCCCCCTGATCGAACCCGACCTGGGCCGAGTGGACCCGCTCGCCGAGGCTCTGGACCTGGGCCTCGGCGATCGCGAGCTGCGACTCGGCCTGGAGCGCAACGAACCACGCCTCCTCGGCCTGGTACCGCGCGTCGACCCGCGCCGACAGCCCCTGGGCGTGGGCGGCGTCGACCCCGGCGTCTGCGGCCTTGATCCGCCGATCGATCGCGAACTGGCCGGTGAGCGGGATCCCCGCCCGGGCGGTCAGGGTGGCGGTCACCTGGTTCCGCACCACCAGCGGCTCGCCGAACCCCTCGCACAGCCCGGCGAACTCGGCCGGGAACACGCTGCAGTCGAGCGGGGCGTCCGACGGGAGCAGCGAGACCACCTGCTCGGCGTTCCACACGTTGACCGACCCGGACACCCCGATCGACGGCATCCGGCCGGCGCCCGCCTGGTCCTTGCGGCTCTCCGCCACCCGCTCGGACGCGTCGGCCCCGGTGATCGACGCGACCGCGGCCGAGCGCGCGACGGCCTCGGCGAGGGTCACGGTCACCGTCGACGCGGGCACGTCCTGTCCCCACGCGACCCCGAACCACACCACCCACCCCATCCACGCTCCGGTTGGCCGTCGTGAGCCACGCTGTTATCGGTGAATATCATTCATCACGAGGAGCGCCACTCATGGACGAGGGTCCCCCGGGTCTCACCCGGCGCGAGCGCGAGCGGCTTCGGCATCGCGCCGAGATCCTCGACGCGGCGCGGAAGGTGATCGAGGCCCGCGGCCTGTCCGGGCTGACGATCGAGGAGGTCGCGCGGCAGGCCGAGTTCGCCGTCGGGTCGATCTACCGGCACTTCCGGTCGAAGGACGAGATGGTCGAGCTGCTGGTGGTGCACCTCGCGGAGCCGATGTGCGAGCAGGCCGAGGCAGCGGCGTCGTCGTCGCTGCCGTTCGAGGCCCAGCTCGACATGCTGCTGCGCGGGATCCACGCCCACTTCGTCGAGGAGATGCCGCTGCTCCACGCGTTCCACGCCGCGTCCGGGCCGGTCCCGGCCGAGGGCACGTCTGCTGGGGATCGGCTGAAGCAGATGCGCACCCGGTGCGTCGAGGCGACCGAGCGGGTGCTGCAGAACGGCCAGGCGGAGGGGGTGCTGCCGGCGGGGGACGTTCGCCCGATGACGATCGCGCTGATCGGGCTGATCTCGGGGTTCGTCCGGTGGTCCGCCTACGGGTTCCCGGCGGATGTCGACGCGCCCGCCGCGATCCACCGCCTGTTCCTGGACGGCGCCCGGCGACGGTGACGCCCACGGCCCGGCGGGTGTGCCGAACGGCCCCCGAGGCGCCGAATGGCACCCTGCGCACCCACGCCCCCCTCGACCGGAGGTACGAGGTTCGCGCGCAAGGACGCCCGAACGGCGTGCCGCTGATTGTTCCTGACTTGACCGCCACCAGGCTGTCCGCGACCCGCGCCAAGAGCAACGACGACGACGGCGGCGCGATCGTCGCCGACGTCGAGGTAGGCTTCGTCATGTCCGACCCGCACCTCGCGCTGTGGTGGCTCCGCCGGGTTCGCTGGGCGATCGTCGCCTCGGAGGCGGCCTTCGTCGCGCTCGCCAGCGCCGAGCTCCTCGAGCCGCTGCCCCTCGGCCCGATCGCCGTGGCCCTGGGGCTCATCGTCGTGGTCGACGTGGTGGAAGCCACCCTCCTCCGGCGCCGACCCGACCTGCCGCGGATCGTGCCGCTCCACGTCGCGTTCGACCTCGTCGCGCTCGCGTTCCTGGTGTCCTCGTCGCCCGACGCACACGGCCCGATGCAGGTTTTCTTCGTCGTAGAGCCAGCGGTGGCGGCCACCGTCCTCGGTCCGTCGGCGGCGATGGCGGTGGCCGCGTCGGCCTCGGTCCTGCTCGGTGCCGCGCTCGTTCCCGGGGCCATCCGCGGCGACGCCGAGCTGCCGCACCTCGCCTCCCACGCCGCGCTCCTCGCGTTCGCCACCTCGACCACCACCGGCTTCGTCGCCCGACTCGCTGCAGCGTTGGCCCAACGCACCGAAGCCTTGCGGCGGGCGGAGCACCTGGCCTCGCTCGGCACACTCGCCGCGGGCGTCGCCCACGAGCTCGCCACCCCGCTCGGAACCATCGGGGTCCTGGCCGACGAGGCCGCGTCGCCCGATGCGACCCCCGAAGACCGGGCTCAGGCGCAGCGCGCCCTCCACGACCAGCTCGCCCGGTGCCGAGACCTGCTGATCCGCCTCAAGACCGGTCCGGGTTCCCTCGACGGCCGCACGGTCGACCTCGGCGAGCGGGTCCGGGCCTGGGTCGCGGAGTGGTCGGTCGCCCACGGGCCCGTCGCGGTCGAGGTCTCCACCGACGGCGTGGTCCGCGGGTCGGAGGAGCGGTGGCGCGGCGCGCTGTGGACGCTGCTCGACAACGCGCGCCGGGCCGGTGGCGAGGTCGAGGTCCGCGTGGCGGCCGGACCCGGCCATGTCGAGATCGCGGTCGAGGACCGAGGCTGCGGAGTCGACCGCGAGATCGCGGCGCGGGCCGGCGAGCCGTTCTTCAGCCGGTGGAGCGGCGGACGCGGTCTCGGGCTGTACTCCGCGCGGACCTTCGCCCGCGCCGTGGGCGGGGACCTCGAGCTCGCCCCTCGACCCGGCGGCGGGGCCCGCGCTACCCTGCGGCTCCCTCGGGAGGGTTCCTGACCTCGCTCCTGCTGGTCGAAGACGACGACGCCTACCGCGAGGCGCTCGGCCGGGCGCTGGTCCGCGAGGGGTTCGAGGTCCGCCGGTGCGCGGGGGTGGAGACGGCCGAGGCCGCGCTCGCCGACTTCGCCCCGGACTGCGCGATCGTGGACCTGGCGCTGGGGGACGGCAGCGGGATCGACGTGGTCCGGGCGATCGCCCGCGCGAGCCCGGCGTGCCGGACCCTGCTGTTGACCGGCCATGGCACGGTGTCGGCGGCGGTCGAGGCGATGCGGGCTGGTGCGGTCGACGTGATCGAGAAGCCGCGCTCGACCCGCGAGCTGGTGGACGCGATCCGCCGCGCTCCGCAAGCGCCGGTGCCGGTCACCCCGCTCCCGACACTGGAGCAGGTCGAGCGGGCGCACATCGAGCGGGTCCTGGCCGAGACCGGCGGTAACGTGACCCACGCGGCCGAGGTGCTCGGCCTCGATCGGCGGACGCTCCAACGGAAGCTGCGACCGTAGTGCGGCAAGTTGCCGCGGTTCGTGCGGCAAAAATGACAGTGAACCGCGCACCGGCGTCTCTCGTAGAGTCCGGCACCACCGAGAGGAGTGCCGATGGGCCCGAGCGCGCAGGAGACCCCGACCGAGCAGGTCGCCTCGATCGACGACGTCGAGGAGATCGTCGTCGTGGGCGAGGCTCCGATCACCGCGGCCTCCGCCCTCACCACCTCGGGGACCGAGCTGAACCTGCGCCCGCTGACCCGCCCGGGCGACGTCGCCGAGGCCATGCCGGGCCTGTTCGCGGTCCAGCACGCCGGCGGCGGCAAGGCGAACCAGTACTTCGTGCGCGGGTTCGACGCCGACCACGGCACCGACCTGGCGATCGGGATCGACGGCGTGCCGGTCAACCTGCTGTCGCACGCCCATGGCCAGGGCTACGCCGACCTGCACTGGCTGGTCCCCGAGATCGTCCAGTCCGTCGACGTGCGCAAGGGGCCGTACGAGGTCTTCGACGGAGACCTCGCCACCGCGGGGGCGATCGAGATCCACCTGGTCGACCGGGTCCACGAGAGCCGCGCCACCGCGACCTACGGGATGTGGAACACGGCTCGAGGACTGGCGATCACCGGCCTGAACCGCGGGGCCACCCACGCGGTCCTCGCGGGCGAGGCCTACACCACCGACGGGCCGTTCGTGAACCCGGAGGACCTGGTCCGGTTCAACGGGTACGGCAAGGTTACGTTCGAGCCCACGTCGGCGCTGCGGGTCTCGGTGGGCGGGACCGCGTACCAGTCGGGCTGGACCGGGTCGGGTCAGGTGCCGCTGCGGGCGGTCGAGAGCGGCGCTCTGGACCCGTTCGGCACCGAGGATCGGTCCGAGGGCGGTCAGAGCACCCGCCGCAACCTGTACGCGACCGCGCAGCTGGTCCCGGACCCTGATCAGAGCATCGTCGCGACGGTGTGGACCTCGGCGTACCGGCTCAACCTGTTCTCGAACTTCACGTTCTTCGCCGAGGATCCGGTCCACGGCGATGAGATCGAGCAGGAGGACGACCGGTCGCTGGCCGGGTTCGACGGGTTCTGGCGGGACGTCGAGCATGCCGGGCCGTTCACGCTCTCGACCCGGTTCGGGGTCCAGGGGCGCCAGGACCGGGTCGACCCGCGGCTGTACCACGACGAGAAGCGCCGGCGCCTCGAGACCGTGGTCGACGCGCACGTGGACGAGGCGTCGCTCGCGACGTACGTCCGCGAGGAGATCGGGTTCCACGACAAGATCCGGCTGGCCGGGGGCGCCCGGCTCGACCACTACACCTTCGCGGTCGACGACCGGCTCGACCTGCCCGGCGACGGCGTGAGCTCGAGCGGCGTGCGCGACGCGGCGCTGGTCTCGCCGAAGGCGAACCTGGTGGTGTCGCCGGACGAGCACCTGGACCTGTTCGTGAACTACGGTCGGGGGTTCCACAGCAACGACGCACGCGGGGTGGTGCTGTCCCGCGACCCGGTGGACCCCCTGACCGTCGCCACCGGCTACGAGCTGGGCGCGCGGGTCCGCAGCGATCTCGGCGAGATCGCGGCCTCCGCCTGGGGCCTCGACCTCGACGCCGAGACGGTGTGGGTTGGCGACGAGGGGACCACCGAGCTGCGCGGCCCCACCCACCGCCAGGGCCTCGACGTGTCGCTGCGGGCCCATCCGCTGGACTGGCTGTACGCCGACCTCGACGTGACGCTGTCCCGGTCGACCTATGTGGACAACGCCGGCAACGGGGACGCCGTGGCGCTGGCCCCGCCCTTCACGCTGGCCGGCGGGATCGGGATCGACCACGTGCACGGGTTCGGCGGCGGCGCGCGGGTGCGGCACCTGTCGTCGCGCCCGGCGACCGAGGACGGGTCGCTGACCGCCGAGGGCTTCACCATCGTGGACGCCGACGCGACCTGGCGCTGGCACGCGTCGGAGCTCGGTCTCCAGGTGAACAACGTGCTCGGCACGGCGTGGAAGGAGGTCCAGTTCGCCAACGAGTCGCAGCGGTCCGACGAGCCCGCGCCGGTCGAGGACATCCACTTCACGCCGGGTTGGCCCCGCACGATCCTGGCCTCGGTCACGGTCTACCGGTAGGGCGGTTCCTCGGGGACCGACTCAGCCCGCGCGCCGCCGGGGCGGGATCCTCCAGAACAGGTCGAGGTCCCGGTGCCCGCCGCGCCAGCCCATCGCCTCGCGGACCACGGTGAGCTCCCACCGGGCGTCGACGAGGTCCTTCCGGGCGCGGTCGTGCGCGGCGACCAGGGCTTCGCGGTCGGCATCGGGCGCGTCCCACCCGGCGTCGATCGCCTCGAGCCTGCGCTTCGCGTCGTCGAGGCGCATCCCCAGCCGGGACAAGGTGCCCGCCTGCTCGTTCGCCAGCTCTGCGCCGAGGTCGTCGAGCGCCTGCTCGCGCAGCCCGGCGGCCGTCACCTTGCCGGTCCGCTCGCGGACGGCCTGAACCCGTTCGACCAGCTCTGTGGGATCCATGACGATCGTGTACCCTCGACCGGCCGCGGTCGGGGGGTGCCGGGGGGGTGGTCGGGTGCAGCGCTCTGTTTCGCCCCGCCGCGACCGTCAGGCGACCTCGGCGCAGAACCGGAGCACCTCTGACGCCGTCCACCGCCGATCGTCGAGGAACGGCGTGTGGCCGAACCCCTCCGGCTCGAGCAGCTCGGCGTGGGACGGCAGGTGGTCCCGCCAGAACCCGCGGGCCCGGTCCGGCAGGATCCGCTCCTGGCGGCCCCACACGACCCGGACGGGCGTCGCCAGGCCCGCCAGCTCGTCCGGACGGAGGAAGTCGTCGTCGGTCACGTCGGCGAGCCACGCCCGGAGCACCGGGTCTGCCAGGGACCGCCGGAGGGCCGGGGCGATCAGGTGCGCCCGCAGCCCCACCGGACGCCCGTGGAGCCGGCGCACGAACGCGACCGCGTCCTGGTGCCCGTCGACCCGGAACACCGCCCGGATCGCGGTCAGCTCGGCGTCGTTCATCGGCGCCCCCGCCGGCGAGAACAGCATCGCGCCGCGGACCCGGTCGGCCCGCGCGTTCACGTACCGGACGCCGGCGGCTCCGCCGAGGCTGTTGCCGATCACCACCGACGGCGGGTGGTCCACCGCGTCGAGCGCCTCCACGACCCCGATCCGGAGCGTCTCGGTCCCCGCGCGCCCGCCGGGGAGCGGGTCCGAGAACCCGTGGCCGGGCAGGTCGATCGCGACGATCCCCGCCACGTGCCGGCGGAGGAGCTGGAGCATCGGCATCCAGTGCATCGCCGACGAGCCGAACCCGTGGAACAGCACCAGCGGCGGCAACGAACCCCCGCCGGTCGCGGTCCACAGGTGGACCCGCCCGACCGAGGTGGGCACGACCACGCTCCGGTACCCGAGGGCCCGCAGCCCGTACGATCCGGCGGTCAGCAGCGGCCCCGGCTTCACCGCGACCCCCGGATCACCGACCACCCGGTCAGCCCGAGCTCGACCACCAGCGAGACCCCCACGACCGCGAGCGAGCCCCACCGGCCGATCGACACCGCCGATCCCGCGAGCGGGGCCGCCCCGGTGGACTCCTGTAGCACTCCGCTCACCCCGGCGAGCTGGCCGGCGAGCACTGCCGCCCCGGCCAGCCACGGGATCGCGGCCACGAACGCTGGGATCGGCGTGCGGTCGCGCAGCCACCGGGCCCACACGACCACCAGCGCGTAGGCGAGGAAGATCTCCAGGAACGACGGCGTGTACATCGGCGTGCTGTGTGTGGACGACGAGCCGCATGTGCTGTCGGCCCTGCGCCGGGCGCTGCGGTCACCCGGTCGGCTCAGATCCGGAACCACAGCTGGAACTGCGGCAGGGGCACCGGCACGGCGGTCGGCAGGTCCGGCACGCCGCTGACCCCGAGCTCCTCCAGGGTCGCGAGCTCCTCCTCGACCCCGCCGAGCCCGAGCAGCGCGACGTTCAGCCCGCCGGACACCCCGATCGCCTTCTTGCCGTACACCCCGTAGATCCCGGCGACGCCCTGCGGCACGCGGGTCGTGGCCCAGCCGTACACGTCGCTCCGGACGGTCAGCACGACCCAGGTCGGGTCGGCGACGTGCACGTCGAGCGACAGCTCCGGGCGCACCGCCTCGAGGCCCGGCTCCGACACCCCGCCGAGCGAGCCGGTGGTCGCCGCCGCCTGGCTGCCGGCGAGCCCGTGGATCCCGACCGACGCGTCGAGCAGGAGGTTCTCGCCGAGGTGGACCGACGCGTGCGGCACGACCCCGTAGTCCATCAGCCCGCCGCCCCACGGCGCGGCGAACTTGGCCTCGACCGACAGCGCGCCGGCGTCGCCCTGGGCGAACGCGAGCTCCGCGCCGAGGTGCGGCTTGAACACCTCGCCGACCAGCGACGCCTTCAGGTCGAGGAACTTCGCGACGCCCCAGCTGCTCCGGATCGACGGGTGGAGCGCCAGCTCGCCCCGCGGGGTGGTGTACGCCGTGCCCGTCCACCCCGAGAAGTAGCCGTAGAACTCGCCCGGATGGACCGGCTCCGCCTCCGTCGCGCCCGCTGACACCGCCAACCACACCGCGAACATCGTCGCCCCCGATGGTCTCCCATCGGCCGGGCGGTCCGTCGATCGGCGCCGGTGGCGTGTCCGCGCAGTTACCGCAGTCCAGCGGGACGGAGGCGAGCCGTCCTCACGACGCGTACAGGGTGATCTCGTTGGCCGCGGCGTGCGCGATCGTCAACGCGTCGGTCCAGTCCGGGTGGCGCACCACGAGGAACCCGTCGCTCACCAGCGTCTGCTTCCAGTTCCGGCGGGGGGAGCCCACGGGCAGCAGGTTGTTCCACACCACGTGGTTGCCGTACTGGTCGAGGTAGGTCCCGAGCCCGTCGATCGACCGGATCCGGCCCTCGCCGAGCGCGCGCTTGAACACGATCGCGCAGTTGTACTTGCGGTCGGTCGACGCCTCGAACGACTTCCAGCACACCGCCCGGGCCCACTCGCGGAACAGGTCGATGTCGCAGGTGTAGTTCATCTGGTCGACGAGGTGGGCGCCGCCGGGCCGACAGCCGATCTCGCCGAACACGACCTCGCCGTTCGCCTTGAGGTACCACTCCATGTGGGTGAACCCGGTCCCCATCCGGAGCGCGGTCAGGACCTTGCGCCCGAGCGCGAGCCCCTTCTGGATCTTCGGCTGCTGGAGATCGCGCACCGTGACGATCACCGGGCTGATCCACTCGTGGGTCCGCGCGTCGAGCGGGCGCGGCAGGTACTGCGCGACGTTCTCGAACCGGGGGACACCGTCGACGCACACCGTGTCGTAGGTGAACTCCTCGCCCTCGACGAACTCCTCGACCGACACCTCGGGGACGTGCTTCGTGAGCTGCAGCACCCGCTCGAGCTCCGCCTCGTCGTCGACCCGGTACGTGTCGGCCGAGCCCGCCCCGGCGATCGGCTTGACGATCAGCGGGAACCCGA
Source organism: Myxococcota bacterium (assembly GCA_040079715.1). Classification (GTDB taxonomy): domain Bacteria; phylum Myxococcota_A; class UBA796; order UBA796; genus JACKER01. The sequence continues at coordinate 9,336 of JBEBJW010000041.1, forward strand.
TCTCGTCGGCCGCGGCGCGCGCCTCGGGACCGGATCGGACCCGGCGGGCGTGCGGGACCCGGAGGCCGGCGGCGGCGACCCGCTCCTTCATCAGCTGCTTGTCGCGGAACCCCATCACCGTGTCGAGCGACATCCCGGGGACGCCGAACGCCTCGCGCAGCTTCGCGGCGAGGATCACCAGCGGCTCCCACTGGGCCTCGATCCGGTCGATGTTCTTGCCGCGGAGCCAGGTCCGGACGCGCGCGATCACGTCCTGCTCGTCCATGATCCGCGGGACCTGCAGGTAGTCGTGGAGGGCGGCGCGGGCATCGGCCGGGAGGGCCTGCGGGTGGCTGTCCCCCACGCCGAACACCCGCGCGCCCACCTCGGCGAGCCCCCGGGTGTAGTGGCTCATCTCCGGCGGGTATCCGGGCGAAAGGAACACGACGTCCATGCGGGGCCTCCGAGGGCGGGGCCGTATCCGGCGGCGGTGGCCCGGTCCAGTCCGCCGGAGTAGGGGAGGGGCCCATGCGAAACGTCGTGTATTGCGCCCCGTTCCCCGGGATCGCCGCCACCCACCGGTTCGGCCGCGCGCTGCGCTCGCTGTCCGGGATCCGGCTGCTCGGGGTGTTCCAGGAGAAGCCGGCACCGGACGTCGCCGCGATCTACGACGATCTCGCGATCGTCGGGAACACGCTCGACGCCCGCCAGCTCCTCGCCGGCATCGAGTCGTTGCGGCACCGGCACGGCCCGCCAGACCAGATCGTCGGGATCCTCGAGAACCTCCAGGTCCAGCTCGCGCAGGTCCGCGGGTTCTACGGCCTGCCCGGCGGCGACGTCGACGCGGCCGAGCGGTTCCGCGACAAGGGCACGATGAAGGACGCGCTGCGGCTGATCGGCGTCCCGTGCGCCAAGCACCGCCGGCTGCACTCCGACGAGGACGCGTGGGCGTTCGCGGCCGAGATCGGGTTCCCGATCGTGCTCAAGCCGCCGGCGGGCGCCGGGTGCAAGTCGACCTACGAGGTCCGCGGCCCGGACGATCTGCGCCAGGCGCTGGCCGAGGCGCGGCCCCACCCGCAGAACGAGGTCCTGGCCGAGGAGTTCCTGTCCGGCCGGGAGTACAGCTTCGAGTCGATCTGCATCCGCGGCGTCCCGGTGTTCCACAGCATCGGCCGGTACTACCCGGGCCCGCTCGAGGTGACCCGCACGCCATGGATCCAGTGGGTGTGCGTGCTCCCGCGCGACATCTCCGGCCCGTGGTTCGACGACGTGCGGCGGGTCGGGTTCACCGCGGTCCAGAAGCTCGGGATGGACAGCGGGATGACCCACATGGAGTGGTTCCGCCGCACCGACGGGTCGATCGCGGTCGGCGAGATCGCGATGCGGCCGCCGGGGGCGCAGTTCGTGTCGCTGATGAGCTGGGCTCACGACACGGACATGTACCGGGCGTGGGCGCGGGCGGCGGTCGATCAAGCGTTCGACGGGCCGTTCGAGCGCAAGTACGCGGTCGCGATCGCGTACCTCCGCGGCCCGGGCGAGGGTCGGATCGCGGCGGTGGACGGGGTCGAGGAGGCCCAGCGCAAGATCGGTGACCTCGTGGTCGAGGTCCGGCTTCCGACGGTCGGCGCGCCGAAGTCGTCGAGCTACGAGGGCGACGGGTTCGCGATCCTCCGCCATCCGTCGGACGACGTGGTGCTGTCGGCGGTCAAGACGCTGATCGAGACGGTCAAGGTCCGATACACCGGCTGAGCGTGGCGTCACAGCTCGGGCAGGTCGTCGTACGCGCCCTCGCCCCAGCAGCTCAGCGCCCCGTCGGTGGTGACGCCACAGGCCTCCCCGACGTTCACGTCGACGGAGGTGAACGTGAGGTCCACGGGCGCCTCGACCTGCACCACCGGATCCGGGATCGGCGCCTGGGTCGGGTGGGTGGTCCCCCAGCACTGGACGTGGCCGGTGTCCCGGATCGCGCAGGCCTCGACCCCCTCGGCGCTGACGGAGGTGTACGGGCCGGGAGGGGGATCGGGCATGTCCTGCTGGTAGGCGTCGCGTCCCCAGCAGTAGATCTCCCCGTCGGTGGCGAGGGCGCAGCCGAACCGCTGGCCGATCGCGATGTCGGTGTACGTCAGCTCGGTCGGCGGGCCGTCCCCCACGGCACCGAACTCTCCGTACGGCTCGTCGGGCGGCGTGATCAGCCAGTAGAACTGGGCGGTATTTCCCCAGCAGGTCGGCGTGCCGTCGGTCCGGATGCCGCACCCGACGTTGTCGTCGATGTCGTAGTCGAGCAGCGGCTCGGTCGGCTGGGCGCGGACCATCGCGTGGGACCCCTCTCTCGGGTCGAAGCAGTCGAGGGTCCCGGCGTCCCCCTGCGCGCACGCGAGCTCGTTGTTCACCTCGACCCGCGCGTACACACCCGTGGGCTCCTGTCCGCACAGGACGTGCGCCGACCACGCGGGCGAGTCGTAGCACCAGCAGCCGATGCGTCCGTCGGTCGCGACCCCGCACTGGTTGCCGTCGTCGACCGCGAGCTGGACGAGACGGACCACCGGGCCGGGCGTCGCCTTCAGGAACTTCGACGATCCCCAACAGCGGACGGTCCCGTCAGACACGAGGCCGCAACCGTCGCTGTCCTTGGACACCCCGACGCCGACGAACACGAGGGGCTCGGGGGGCAGGTCGGCGCCCGAGTCCGCCCCCGAGTCCTGCGGGTGGGGTGGCGTCGGCGACGACCCGTCGGTGGACGGCCCGCCCGTTCCGGGTTCGGGTTCGGGTGCGGGTGGGGTGGTGCACGCCGCAGCGAGGATCAGCGTCAGGGTCATGGGAACGAACAGTCGACTTCGACGTTCGTGGGCACCTCGCACAGCGGGTAGGTGGTGTACGACCAGATCGCGTCGTTGCCCCACACGTCGCCCTGGGCCCCACCGCAGTTGGAGTCCACGCTCGGAGAACCCGAGCAGTTCGCGTCGTCCGCGTACCACAACTGATCGTTCTTGAGCCCGCCGTCGAGGAGGTCGCCCGCGTTGCACCCCTCGACGCATGACAGGCTGCCGTTGGAGTCGCACAGGTTGTCCTGTCCGTCCTCGCCGTAGAGGTGATCGAGCCCGCAGCCACCGGCCAGGACGTCGTTGCCGTCTCCTCCGAACAGCCAGTCGGCCCCACCTCCGCCCGAGAGCCAATCCTTGTCCTTCAGCCCGTAGAGGGAGTCCGGGCCAGCCTCGCCGAACAGGATGTCCTTGTAGTCGCCGCCCTGGTAGTCGCTGCCCACGACGATGTCCCCGATGCAACCCGTCGCACCGGGGACCGGTGGATTGCTGAGGGGCTCCAGCGCTCCGTCCCCCGCCAAGATCGTGGCGGTGATGGACCAGTTCGAGCCAGGCTCCAGGTTCTCCTCGGGGTCACCCCCGGATCCATCGTCCCAGCTGAAGTGGAGAAGGTCGCAGGTCGCTGTGCCCTTCAGGACGATGTCCAGGACCTTGTCCGCCGCGTCCTCGTCGACGGTGCAGCAGAATCGGGTGTTGTCCACGATCCCGAACACCGAGTATTCCTTGGTGGACGTGCCGTACGAGGCGACCGCGTACGCCGTCGCATAGCGGTCGTCGGGATCCACGCTGTTCATGTCGCAGGTCAACACGTCGGTGGCCGAGTCGTAGGCACATGCGGAGCCGCAGGTGTTGTTCCAGTAGTCGTTCGGCCCATCCGCGTTGGACCCGCACGTCGCGATGGTCAACGTCGCGTGGGCTGCTGATGGCACACACAGCAGTAGCACAGCGCAGCGCAGCGCAATGGTACGGTGCAACCTTCACCTCCACCCGGATTCTAGACAGGCGAGTGGGGTGTGTCAAATCGCCGACGGTGGCGGTGTGCCGAGACAACGCGCGGAGTTCGGCGGCGGGCGCCCTCGCGGTCGCGATGGATCCGGGTGAGTCGAGGAGGCGCGGCACCCGACGGTCGGCGCGCCGAAGTCGTCGACTACGAGGGCGCGGGTTCGATCCCCCGCCACCCGTCCAACGACGTGGTGTTGTCGGTGGTCCAGACGCGGATCGAGACGGTGAAGGTCCGGTGCACCGGAGAGCGTGGTGGTCACAGCTCGGTCAGGTCGTCGGCCTCGCCCAGCAGACAGCGCGCTGTCGGTGGTGACGCCGTAGGCTTCCCGGGATCCCGATGTTGACGAGCTGCCCGACACCATCCTCGACAGCGAGACTCAGGTCGCGTTACCGTTCGGAACGTGCAGGAAGATGCTGGTCGTCAACGAGAGAGTCGATCCCAACGTCATCGAGAGCACGCGCGCGGCGTTCGCGCCGTGGGCGGCGGAGCTCAGCGTGCTGAGCGACACCGACGAGACGCCCGACGCGTTGTGGCAGCTCCTCGATCGCCTCGCTCGCGTCGCGCAGAAGGACGGCCAGATGTACGCGCTGCTGTCCGTCGCGCACGGCCACGGGCGGCGCGCGCTCCACGACAGCCTGCTCTGCGTGGAGCGCAACGCCCGAGAGCGGTCGTGGTGGATGACCCAGCGCGGTCTCGCTGCGCTGCGTCTGTCGGCCGAGGATGCCCTGCCGTTCTGGCAGGCGTTTCACGACGTGCAGTCCATGGCGGGCGCCCGCCACGGGATCCAGGGGGAGCTCTGCGTGGCCGGCGCGTTTGCCGCCGCGGGCCGCCTCGACCAGGCGCTCACCCATGCGCGCCACGTCGCTGAACGCGCCCCGGTCGACTTCGGTTTCCAGTCGCACGAAGCAGCCGTCAGCCAGCTGCACCTCGCGCTGCTGCTCCATCGGAGTCGAGCGCCACGCGCGGAGGTGCAGGGCGCGCTCGACGACGTGCAGGCGAGCGCATCCGAGCTCGAGCCGCACAGCCGCCGATGGATCTCGACCCAGCTCGCCGAAGTCCTGATGCGCACCGACCAGCTCGGCGCCGGCTCGGCTGTGCTGGAGCAGCAGATCGCCCTCGCCGTGAGCCTGGGCGATTGGTTCCCGGATCCGATGCCCGACCTCCCGTTCGCCGCGCCCGCGGACGAGGGCGACAAGGCCGCGCGTGACCTCTTCGCCGCGCTCGCCTTCCCGCCCCTCGATCGACGCTTCTGGATGAACGTGGGTCGCCTGATCACGGCGCTGGCGTCCTCGGCGCGCGACGCCGACGCGGCGATCCTTCGCGACTTCCTTGCTCGGGTGACGACGCGGGAGCGCACGGTCAGGTCGGCCCGCGACGTGCGCGAGGAGATCGCTGCCGCGACCGCGTTCCTCGGCAGAACCGGCATGAACGCCGCCGCCACTGAGATCGCTCGGGCAACGGGTGTCCCTGGACCGCGACCCCGCCGTGCGCCGTAGCCGAGGCGCCGATGACGCGAGAGAACGTCCCGATGCTCGCGGTCGCGCCTCCGCCGCGGGCCAGCCCGTGCCCGTTCCCCTGCCGCGGGGACGGGGCGGCAGGGGAACGGGCA